>NZ_JBITCS010000012.1:0-215653 GCF_044453445.1 Streptomyces sp. NPDC051684
AACGGCTCAACGACCACCCAGGCCTGATCAGTCAGCTCATGACGACGCACCACGAAAACACCAACGCGCCAACCACTTTGCGGACACGACCTAGGACCGGCCCGTCAGCCGAGCGCGTCCCGTGTCTCGTGCAGGATCTCCAGTGTCCGCTCGGCGCCGGCCGCCTGCGCCACCAGGTGGTCGAGGACCTCCAGGTGCATGCCGACCTCGTCCCGCGCGTCCAGGTACAGGGCCCCGGTCACGTACTCGCTGTAGACCATGTCCGGCAGTTCCCTGACCGGGAACCGGAACAGGGTGAACGGGCCGAACGTGCCGGGGTGCGGGCCCGTGTCGAACTCGGCTATCTGGAGCGTCACGTTGGGGCGCCGCACCGCCTCGATGAGCCGGTCCAGCTGGCCGCGCAGCACGTCGGGGCCGCCGGGCGGGCGCCGCAGCACCGTCTCGTCCATGACGACCCACAGGTGCGGCGAGTCCTCCCGGTCGAGCAGCGACTGGCGGGCCATCCGCAGGTCGATGTGGCGGTCGACCTCCTCGGGCCGTGAGCGCCCCACCGTGCCGGCGTCGAAGACGGCCCGCGCGTACGCCTCGGTCTGCAACAGGCCGGGCACGAAGTGCGGTTCGTAGGCGCGGATCATCGCGGCCGCGCCCTCCAGGCTGACGTACAGGCTGAACCAGTCGGGCAGCACGTCGTGGAACCGCTGCCACCAGCCCGGCAGGTTCGCCTCCTCGGCGAGCGCCACGAAGGCCTCGATCTCCCGCTCCGGCACCTCGTACTGTTCGAGCAGCATCTGCACGTAGGGGATCTTGAGGGCGACCTCGGCGGTCTCCATCCTGCGGATCGTCGCGCTCGCCACGCGCAGCGGCCGGGCCGCCTCCTCGCGCTTGAGTCCTCGCGCCTCGCGCAGGTCGCGCAGCCTGCGACCGAGGACGACCTGGCCGACGGTGGGCGCGGGGCGACGTTCACTCACCTTGGTACGTCCCCCAGGAGTTAGGAGCCGGTGCGCTCCCAACCCCGACGCTCCGGGCGTGCGCCGAGGCGCCGCTGGTCGCGGCTGCGGTAGACGACGTACGGGCGGAACAGGTACTGCACCGGCGCGCTGAACATATGCACGAGCCGGGTGAACGGTACCAGCGCAATCAGTAGCATGCCCACTACCGCGTGAATCTGATAGAGCACGGGCACCCCGTCCATCAGCGCCACATCGGGGCTCAGTGTGAACAGGCTGCGCGACCACGGGGCGATGGTCTGCCGGTAGTCGTAGCCGTTGCCGCCGGAGTGCGTGAGCTTGGCCGTCATGCCGAGGATGATCGCGCCGAGCAGGAAGACGTACATGGCCTTGTCGTTGCGCGTCGTCGCGCGGAAGACGGGGGCCTTGGTACGGCGCCGGTAGACGAGCATCGCGATCCCGGCCACCGCGAGCACACCCGCGAACGTGCCGCCGATCAGCGAGAACATGTGGTACGTGTGCTCACTGACGCCGACCTTCTCGGTCCACGACTCCGGGATGAACAGGCCGACGATGTGGCCCACGAGCACGAAGAGGATGCCGTAGTGGAACACCGGTGACGCGATGTTGAGCAGCTTCGACTCGTAGACCTGTGACGAGCGGGTCGTCCAGCCGAACTTGTCGTAGCGGTAACGCCACAGCGTGCCCGCGATCAGCAGGACGAATGCTACGTAGGGCAGGACGCCCCAGATCGCCGTGTTCACCGGGCGTGCTCCGTTTCGAGGAGGGGGAGTGCGAAGGGTTCGAGGCCGACGTTCTCCTGGGGCGGCCCCGAGCGGGCGAGCGCCTGTGCCTCGGCCCGGTCCTTGGGAGAGGGGCCCGGCAGGGCGGCGCACACCGCGTTGAGGACGACCGCGTACGGCGTGCCGTGGTCGGTGAGGGCGAAGCGCAGCAGTTCGAGGCCGGCCCGGTTCTCCTCAAGCAGGAACGGGCCCGCCTGCGCGGAGAATTCGAGGACGGCCGGCAGGAAGTCCGGGAGTTCCTCGCCGGTGAACTCCATGCCGTGCTCCCGGTAGACCTCCTTCATCCGCACCAGGGACATGCCGCGCCGCCGGGTGTCTCCGTCGCGCCACCACGTCAGATACAGGCTGTGCCGGTTCTTGAAGTCGAAGACCTGCACGTAGTGGGCCTGGAGGTCCCGCATCGGGGTGGCCTCGGCGTGCGCGACGAAGGGCTCGAGCGGCGGCGCGGCCGCGCGGATCAGCGGGAGCCGCTGGTAGAACTCCTCGTCCGGGTACGTGAGACAGAGCGCGGATGCCTGAAGGAGCAGGGAGGTCCGGTCGGTCATCAGCTGTCCTCCTTGTCGATACCGTCCGTGCTGTCGGCGGTCTGCCGTTCCTTGCTGAGCTGGAAGTTCTCGACGGAGACGACGGGCAGCAGCTTGCGGCCGTCGGCGACCGTCGATCCGGAGTCGCCGCCGAAGGGGCCCTCGCCGCCCATGCCGGGACCACCCTCGTGGTCGAGCGAGCAAGTGTCGGACGGCAGCGCGGACTCCTCCAGGCGCTCCGCGTCGCCGATCGCCGCGGTCGGGATCACGTACCGGTCCTCGTACTTGGCGATGGCGAGCAGCCGGTACATCTCCTCGATCTCGTACGGCGACATGTCGATGGACTCGGCGATCGAACTGTCGGGCAGCTCACCGAGGTTGATGGCCCGCATGTGCGAGCGCATCGCGGCCAGCTTCTCCAGGGAGGCCCGTACGGGTTTGGTGTCGCCCGCCGTGAAGATCTCCGCCAGGTACTCCAGCGGGATGCGCAGCGTGTCGATCGCGCCGAACAGGTTCGAGTGGTCCTCGCCGTCGTGGCCGGTCTCGGTGAGCGCGTCGACGACGGGGGAGAGCGGCGGGATGTACCAGACCATCGGCATCGTCCGGTACTCCGGGTGCAGGGGAAGGGCCACCTTGTACTTGCTGATGAGCGCGTGCACGGGCGAACGCCGCGCCGCCTCCATCCAGTCGTACGGGATGCCCGCCTCCTCGGCGGCCCGCTGCACCGCGGGGTCCTCCGGGTCGAGGAAGACGCCCAACTGCTCCTCGTACAGGTCGTGTTCGTTCTTCGAGGAGGCGGCCTGGGTCACCTTGTCGGCGTCGTAGAGCATCACGCCGAGATAGCGCAGTCGGCCCACGCAGGTCTCGGAGCACACGGTGGGCAGGCCCACTTCGAGGCGCGGGTAGCACAGCGTGCACTTCTCGGCCTTGCCGGTGCGGTGGTTGAAGTACACCTTCTTGTAGGGGCAGCCGGTCACGCACATCCGCCAGCCGCGGCAGGAGTCCTGGTCGACGAGGACGATGCCGTCCTCCACCCGCTTGTACATCGCGCCCGAGGGGCAGGACGAGACGCACGACGGGTTGAGGCAGTGCTCGCAGATCCGCGGCAGATAGAACATGAAGGTCTGCTCGAACTGGAACTTGACCTTCTCCGCGGCCTGTTCGCGGGTCTTCTCCACCATCGGGTCGAGGTCGCCGTACTCGGCCGAACCACCGAGGTTGTCGTCCCAGTTCGAGGACCACTCGATCTTCATCGGCTTGCCGCTGATGAGCGACCGCGGCTCGGCGACCGGATAGTCGTCGCCCAGTGGCGCGTTGGTCAGGTTCTTGTAGTCGTACGTCCAGGGCTCGTAGTAGTCCTTGATCTCCGGCAGCTTCGGGTTGGAGAAGATGCCGAGGAGCTTCTTGAACCGGCCGCCGCCCTTCAGCTTCAGGGCGCCCTTCTTGTTCAGCTCCCAGCCGCCGCGCCACTTCTCCTGGTCCTCGTAGCGGCGCGGATAGCCCTGGCCGGGGCGGGTCTCGACGTTGTTGAACCAGACGTACTCCATGCCGTTGCGGTTGGTCCACGCCTGCTTGCAGGTGACCGAGCAGGTGTGGCAGCCGATGCACTTGTCGAGGTTCATGACCATCGCGACCTGAGCCATGATGCGCATCAGTACTGGACCTCCTGGGAGCGGCGGCGGATGACCGTGACCTCGTCGCGCTGGTTGCCCGTCGGGCCGAGGTAGTTGAACGCCCAGCTCAACTGGGCGTAGCCGCCGATGAGATGGGACGGCTTGAGGATCAGTCGGGTGAGCGAGTTGTGGATGCCGCCGCGCTTGCCGGTCGTCTCCGCCTTGGGGACGTTGACGGTGCGTTCCTGCGCGTGGTGCATGTAGACCGTGCCCGCCGGCATCCGGTGGGAGACGATCGCGCGGGCGACGACGACGCCGTTGCGGTTCACGGCCTCGATCCAGTCGTTGTCCTTGACGCCGATCGACTCGGCGTCCTGCGGGGACATCCAGATGGACTGGCCGCCGCGCGACAGCGCCAGCATGAACAGGTTGTCCTGGTACTCGGAGTGGATGGACCACTTGTTGTGCGGGGTGAGGTAACGGACCGTCACCTCCTTCTCCCCGTCCGGGCCGAGGCGTGGCTCGCCGAACAGCCGGTTCATGTCCAGCGGCGGCCGGTAGATCGGCATCGCCTCGCCCAGCTCGTGCATCCAGTCGTGGTCGATGAAGAAGTGCTGGCGGCCCGTGAGGGTGTGCCACGGCTTGAGGTGTTCGGTGTTGAGGGTGAACGCCGTGTAGCGGCGTCCGCCGGACTCGCTGCCCGACCACTCCGGCGAGGTGATCACCGGGACGGGCGCGGCCTGCGTGTCCGCGTACGTGATGCGTTTGCCCTCGTGCTCGGCGGACAGGTGCGCCATCTCCTGGCCCGTACGCGCCTCCAGGGTGTGGAAGCCCTGCGTGGCGAGGCGCCCGTTGGTGGTGCCGGACAGGGCGAGGATGGTGTTCGCCGCCTTGACCGCCGTGTCCAGGGACGGGCGGCCGTCGGCGGGGCCGCCGCGCACCGTGCCGTTGCGCTCGCGCAGCTCCGTGACCTCCTGGTCGGGCTTGAGCGCGATGCCCTTCGCGGGCAGGCCCAGCTGTTCGACCAGCGGGCCGAGCGCGGTGAACTTGGCGCCGATCGCCGTGTAGTCGCGCTCGACGACCGTGAGGTTCGGCAGCGTCTTGCCGGGCGCCGGCTCGCACTCGCCCTTGCGCCAGTCCAGGACGACACCGCCGGGCTGCGCGATCTCCCCGGGGGTGTCGTGCTGGAGAGGTGTCGCCACCAAGTCCTTTCGCACGCCCAGATGTTGGGCCGACAGCTCGCTGAGCTTGTGGGCGAGCGCCTTGAACGTGTCGAAGTCGCTGCGGGCCTGCCACGGCGGGTCCACGGCCGGAGTGAAGGAGTGCACGTAGGGGTGCATGTCCGTCGAGGCGATGTCGTGCTTCTCGTACCAGGTCGCCGCGGGCAGCACCACGTCCGACAGGAGCGTCGAGGACGTCTGCCGGAAGTCGAGCGAGGTGAGCAGGTCGACCTTGCCCTCGGGGGCCTCGTCGTGCCACGTCACCGTCGTGGGGCGCTCCTCGGGGGAGGCCTCCTCGGCGCGCAGCGAGGAGTGCGTGCCCAGCAGGTGCTTGGTGAAGTACTCGGCGCCCTTCGCGGACGAGCCGAGCAGGTTCGCCCGCCACAGGGTCATCACGCGCGGCCAGTTCTCCGGTGCGTCCGGGTCCTCGCACGCGAACTTCAGCGAGCCCGCCTTGAGTTCGGCGACCGTGTCCTCGACGGACTGCTCGCCGAGCGCCAGCGAGCTGCGGTCGAACGTCGGATACGAGGGCATCCAGCCCGACCGCGCCGACAGGGACAGCACATCGGCGCCCGTCATGCCCTCAAAGGCGCCCTTGCCGAGCGGGGACGCGAGCACGTCCGCGCTGAACCGGTCGTAGCGCCACTGGTCGGTGTTGAGGAAGAAGAAGCCGGTGCCGATCATCTGCCGCGGCGGCCGCGACCAGTCGTTCGCCGAGGCCAGCGAGGCCCAGCCGGTGACCGGACGGCACTTCTCCTGGCCCACGTAGTGCGCCCAGCCGCCGCCGTTCCTGCCCTGGCAGCCGGTGAGCTGGAGCAGCGACAGGAAGCCCCGGTAGGTGGTCTCCGAGTGGAACCAGTGGTTGGTGCCCGCGCCCATCAGGATCATGCAGCGCCCGCGCGACTTCTCGGCGGTCCCCGCGAACTCCCGCGCGATCTTTACGCACTTGGCGGCCGGGACGGAGGTGTGGATCTCCTGCCAGGCCGGGGTGCCGGGCGTCTCCGCGTCGTCGTACGAGGCGGGCCACTGGCCGGGGAGTCCGTCGCGGCCGACGCCGTACTGCGCGAGCAGCAGGTCGAACACGGTGGTCACCAGCGGGCCCTCCTGCCCGCCGAGCCGGGTCGCCGGGACCCCGCGCCGCACGACCTCGCCGCGGCCCTGACCGTGCGTGCCGCCGTCGGTGTCGAAGCGCGGCAGGAGCACCTCGACGCCGCCCGCGATGTCGGCGTCGTGCAGGCTCAACTTCGGCTGGATATTGCCCAGTTCGAGGTTCCACTTGCCCTTGCCGGACTCGGTCCAGCGAAAGCCCAGCGAACCGTTCGGCACGACCGGCTGCCCCGTCGCCTCGTCGAGCACCGCCGTCTTCCACTCGGCGCCCTCGCCGCCCTGCCCGAGGTCGGTGGCGCGCAGGAACTTCGACGGCACGTACGAGCCGTCCCGCTCCTCCAGCGTCACCAGGAACGGCAGGTCGGTGAACTTCTTGACGTAGTCCGTGAAGAACGGCGTCTGCTTGTCGACGAAGAATTCCTTGAGGACCACGTGCCCCATGGCGAGCGCGAGCGCGCCGTCGGTCCCGGGGTGCGGGTGCAGCCACTCGTCGGCGAACTTCGCGTTGTCCGCGTAGTCGGGCGCGACGACCACGACCTTCTGGCCGCGATACCGCGCCTCGGCCATCCAGTGCGCGTCGGGCGTCCTGGTCACCGGGACGTTCGAGCCCCACATCATCAGATACGCGGCGTCCCACCAGTCACCCGACTCGGGCACGTCCGTCTGGTCGCCGAACACCTGCGGCGAGGCCACCGGCAGGTCCGCGTACCAGTCGTAGAACGACAGCATCGGCGCGCCGATCAGCGAGTGGAAGCGGGCCCCCGCCGCGTGCGACACCATCGACATCGCGGGGATGGGGGAGAAGCCGGCGATTCGGTCGGGACCGTACGTCTTGATGGTGTGCACGTGCGCCGCGGCGACGATCTCCACGGCCTCGTCCCAGGTGGCCCGCACCAGACCGCCCTTGCCGCGGGCCTGCTGGTACCTCCTGCGCCGCTCGGGGTCGGCCTGGATGTCGGCCCACGCGAGGACCGGGTCGTGCAGCCGGGCCTTCGCCTCCCGGTACATCTCCACGAGCACGCCGCGGATGTACGGGTAGCGCACCCGGGTGGGCGAGTACGTGTACCAGGAGAACGCGGCGCCACGCGGGCAGCCGCGTGGCTCGTACTCCGGACGGTCCGGGCCCACGCTCGGATAGTCCGTCTGTTGGGTCTCCCAGGTGATGATGCCGTCCTTGACGTATACCTTCCACCGGCACGAGCCGGTGCAGTTCACGCCGTGCGTGGAGTTCACGACCTTGTCGTGGCTCCAGCGGTCCCGATAGAAGACGTCACCGTCCCGGCCGCCCTTGATCTGCACGCTGTGCAGGTCAGGCGCCGCCGTCCCCCGCCGGAAGAACCGCCCCGCGCGCAGCAGCGCGGCGTCCGGCTCGGTCGGGGTGCGCGTCGTGTCCGTCACCGTTAGCTCCCTCGATGTCCCGTTCTGGGCACGCTAATGGCGTTGTGTCAGCCGCACACCTCGGCCGGGACTGTACGAGGAGGACGCGGGCGGCCGCCCGTACGGCTTCGGCCATTACCCCGGACGTAATCGACCCGCCGTCCGGGCGCCACCAGGGTGGTGTCACCGACCCGCCGACGGAGGGTGATCCCCATGTCCGCCACCACGCTCACCACGACCCCGGTCCGGGCCCGCACCTGGCTGCGCCGCCTGCTCGCCGCCGACGCGCTCGGCACCGGCGCCAACGGCGTCGCCTACGTCGCCGCCTCCGGGCTGATCGGCCGCTTCCTCGGCATCGACCCGGGGCTGCTGCTCGGACTCGGCGCCGCCCTGGTCGCGTACGCCGCCGCGGTCGGGGCGCTCGCCGCGCGCAGCAGCCCGCCCGCGACCGGCGTGCGCACCGTGGTCGAGGTCAACCTGGCCTGGACGGTGCTCAGCTTCGTCGCCCTGTCCGCCTGGCTGGAGCCGAGCACG
Organism: Streptomyces sp. NPDC051684; assembly: GCF_044453445.1. Taxonomy (NCBI): domain Bacteria; kingdom Bacillati; phylum Actinomycetota; class Actinomycetes; order Kitasatosporales; family Streptomycetaceae; genus Streptomyces; species Streptomyces sp. NPDC051684. The sequence goes on from NZ_JBITCS010000012.1 coordinate 8,126, forward strand.
GCCGGCCGGGTCTACGGATCGCTGCAGGCCGTCGTGGTGGCCGCGTTCGCGGCGCTCCAGTACGCGGCACTGCGCGCTCAGTCCCGCGTGGAGTGAAGGTACTTCGCCGTCGCCGGGTCGGCCGGGAGCAGTGTCTCCACGGCCAGCTCGGCGACCGTCACGTCCATCGGCGTGTTGAACGTCGAGATCGACGACACGAACGACAGCACGTGCCCCTCGTGCTCGATCACCATCGGCAGCGCGAAGTAGGGCAGCACCGGCGCGGCCGGCTCGGCCGCGTCCGCGCCCGGCGGCAGCGGATACGCGGCCACCTCCTCGTACAGCTCCCGCAGCGGCCGCGAGCCGGTCAGCGCGATCTGCTGCTCCAGCTGCGCCAGCAGATGCCCACGCCACTCCCGCAGATTCCTGATCCGCGGCGCGAGGCCCTCCGGGTGCAGGGTGAGGCGCATCGCGTTCAGCGGCTCCGTGAGCAGATGCTCGGGCGCCGAGGACATCAGCAGGGCGATGCCGTCGTTCGCCGCGATCACGTTGAACGTCGCGTCGACGATGAACGCCGGATACGGCTCGTAGGGCTTGTCGTTTGGATCAGGCCGGATCAGGGAGCGGGGCCTGGTGCGTGCGATCGCAAGGCGGAGGAGGGAGGCGACGCGGAGCGTCGTCGACCGACGACAACGCCGCGAGCGTGCGTGCCAGGCCCCGCGAGCCCGGCCTGATCCAAACGACAGGCCCTAGCCGCGCAGCAGCGTTTCGAGCCCCTCGCGCAGCACGCCGAGCGCGGGGTCGTCCAGCGGGGTCTCCTTGAAACGCGGGGCGTACCCCGCGGCCAGCAGCAGCGCGTTGCGCTCCCGCACCGGTACGTCGAGGTGCTCGGCGAGCCGCATCAGGAAGTCCTCGCTGGGGCGCGAGCGGCCCGTCTCCACAAAACTGATGTGCCGCGCCGACGACTCCGCCCGCGAGGCCAGCTCCAGCTGGCTGACCCTGCGCCGCTCCCGCCAGCCGCGCAACAGGGCGCCCACGTCCGACGGGTTCTTGCGCGCGGTGGCGGCCATGGGAAGACCGTAACCGGATCCGGTGGCACGCTGGAGGCATGCCTACTGAACCGCTCTCGCAGAAGGACATCGAGGACCGCCTCGCCGAGCTGCCCGGCTGGTCCGTGGAAGGCGACGCGCTCACGCGCACGTACCGCCTGGGCTCGCACTTCGCCGCGGCGGCCATGGTCGTGCACATCGCGCAGACCCAGGAGGAGCTGAACCACCACTCGAACCTGACCCTCGGCTACAACACCGTGACCCTCGCGGTGAACACCCACGACGCGGGCGGCGCCCTGACGGCGAAGGACTTCGCGCTGGCGGAACGGGTGGAGAAACTGGCGGCGGCACATACTTCCAGCCCTTCCAGCGCTTGACCTCCCAGCCCCTCCGGCGATTGAGGAGCGGGGTCCGGGGCGCAGCCCCGGTTTCGGGAAGGGGCGGGGTGGGGGAAATTTCCTGGGCTACAGTCCGGGCGTGCTCGACTATGACGAGGAAGCGAACCGGTACGACGCCACCCGTGGCGGCGAGCCACGCGCAAGGGCAGCCGCCGACGCCGTACTCGCCCTCGTCCCGGAGAACGCCCACACCCTCCTCGACCTGGCCTGCGGCACCGGCATCGTCACCCGCCACCTGACCCGCGAGGGCCTGCGGCCCTTCGGCGTGGACCGCGCCGCCGCCATGCTGCGGGGCGCCGCGCCCCGCCTGTCCGGCGCGGTGTGCCAGGCGGACGTCCGCCGGCTGCCCTTCGCGGACGACACGTTCGACGCGGTCAGCGCCGTCTGGCTGCTGCACCTGCTGCCCGACGCGGCACCCGTCGTCGCCGAGGCGGCCCGCGTGCTGCGCCCCGGCGGCGTATTCGTGACGACGGTCGACAAGGCCGCGGCCCACCTCGGCGGCAGCGACATCTGCGCCCTCGTCGCACCCCACGGCCGCCGCCGGCTCGCCGACGCCACCGCTCGCATCACACAACTCGCCGCCGAGCACGGCCTGCACCCCCACGGCTCCGCCGGCTTCACCGGCCACGGCCAGGGCCGAGTGCCGGCAAAGCTCGCCCGGGAGGTGCGGGCCGGGCGGATCTACCCGAAGGGCGGCGAGGACCTGGCGGCACACCTGGAGGCACTGCCGAACCAGCAGACGGCGCGACCGGACCCGGTCTACACCGTGCTGGCGTTCTCGGCCTGAACCGGCGCCCGAGAGGGCCCGGACCGCCGTGCGAACTCCATGACCCAGTTCGTCAGCCACGTCCGCCCTTCGTCGACGGAGAACGCCTGCTCCCAGCGGGCGGTCGTCGTGCTGATTCCGGACCACGTGAACCGCACCCGTACGTCCCGGCCGTCGTGCGTGTCGTCCCCCTCGAAGCGGCCGACCCCGCCCTGGAAGCCGCCGATCACGGGCGGGAAGAGGCGCCCGGCGCGGTCGGTGGACCAGTTCAGGGACCACGTGCGGGCCGCCGGGTCGAACAGGCGGAGCGTGAGCCCGGTCCAGCCCTGCGCGGGCACCGGCATCTCGTCGATGTTCGCGGCGCCGCCGAACAGGCTCCAGCAGCGACTTCTCGCCGTGAACTCCTCCCAGCTGCTGTCCGGATCGAGGAAGTCGAGACGGCGACGGTGGGCGACGTCCCACTCGCCGAAGAAGAAGTCGAAGTCGCGCGCGGTGCTGTGGTGCGACGCGGTCTGCGTGGTCATCGGCGGCGGTCTCCTGTCGTTCCCTCGGGCAAGGCGTCGTGCACGTACGCGTCCAGATCGGGGCGCTCCGGCGTCAGCAGGTGCCGCACCCACGCATCCCGTTCGTGCAGCAATGGCGGCAACTCCCATACGCAGCCGATCAGTTGACGGTCTAGCAGGACGAAGTGGGTCGGTTCCAGGTCCGGGCAGCCCAGCGCCGGCTGGCCCGCCGCGGCGCCCCGGAAGTGCAGGGCGTTGTCCCACACCCAGCTGTACGCGTTCAGGTACGCGCCGTCGTCGCCGCCGCGGTGCAGCACGACGAACGTGGCGGGCGGTGTGCCGTCCGGCTCCGGCAGCAGCTCGGGCAGGATCGCGTACGCCGCCTCGGCCACCTCGGGCGCGATGCCCTCAGGGGCGGCGGTCACGTGGTAGCGCTTGATCCGGCGGCCTGCCACCTCGATGGGCGGTGGCACCGTCAGACGTTTCTCTTCGAAGGCCATGCCGGGACGGTAGGGCCGCTTCCCTGACATCCTGTGTCAGTGAAGCATCCTGTGTCAGTGAAGCACTCATGAAGTCCAGCCGCCTCGTCTCGATCCTGCTCCTGCTGCAGACCCGAGGCCTGATGACCGCCGCCCGACTCGCCGCCGAACTGGAGGTGTCCGTCCGCACCGTCTACCGGGACGTGGAGGCGCTGCAGGCCGCCGGAATCCCGCTCTGCGCGGACTCCGGGCACGCGGGCGGCTACCGGCTCGTCGACGGCTACCGCACCCGGCTCACCGGCCTGACCGCCGACGAGGCCGAGGCGCTGTTCCTCGCCGGACTGCCCGGGCCCGCCGCCGACCTCGGGCTCGGCCCGATGCTCGCCGCCGCCCAGCTGAAGGTGCGGGCCGCGCTCCCCGCCGAACTCCGCCCGCACGCCGACCGGATCAGCGCCCGCTTCCATCTCGACGCGCCGGGCTGGTACGCGGAGGGCGACGACACCGCCGCGGCGTTGCCCGCGGTGGCGGAGGCGGTGTGGAACCGGCGCGCGCTGCACGTCACGTACCGCCGCTGGCGCGAACCGACCGACGTGGAGCGGCGGTTGGAGCCGTACGGGCTCGTGCTCAAGGCCGGCCGCTGGTACGTGGTGGCCTCGGCCGGGGCGGGCGGCCCGCGCGTCTACCGCGTCGACCAGATCCTCGAACTCCGTGCGACAGAGGAGGAGTTCGAGGCGCCCGTCGACTTCGACCTGGCCGCGTTCTGGGCTGCGTACCAGGCGGACTTCCACCGGCGGCTGCACACCGCCGAGGCCGTCGTGCGCCTCGCCCCCGGCGCGGCCGACCGGCTCACCGGGGCCGCCGCGCGTGCCGTGCGCGCCACCGGCCGCACCGAGGCCGACGGCAGGCTGCGCGCCCGGGTGCCCATCGAGTCGGTCGGCCACGCGCACGACGAGTTCCTTCGCCTCGGCGCGGACATCGAGGTCCTCGAACCGGCCGAGCTGCGTGACCGGATCGCGGCGACGGCGCGGACGCTCGCGCGCGTGTACGCGGGCACGAACACCGGCAACCCACCGGCGGACGGCGGCAACTGAGGGGGTGCAGGAACCTGCCGACCCACCCCCCCCAGGAGTGCTCATGACCCGCACCCACCGCAGACGCCGCCGTCTGCTGCTCGTCGCCGCCACGGCCGCCGCGCTCGCCGGTACCGGCCTGACGCTGCTGCCCGGTGACGACGCCTCCGCCGCCACCGCCCGCCAGGCAGAGAAGCTGGACCGCGGCCTGGTCAGCGTGCACACCGACGCCGCGAACCTGGTCGGATCGACAAGTACAAGTCGGACTTCATCGAACCGATCGCGAAGAGCCTCGCCGACCCCAAGTGCGCGGGCCTGCGCATCGTCACCACGATCGAGATCGACTCGCTGCCCAACCTGGTCACCAACGTGTCGGGCCGCCCGACCGCCACGCCCAACTGCGACACCATGAAGGCCGACGGCAACTACCAGAAGGGCGTCGGCTACGCCCTCGACAAGCTCGGTGACATCGCCAACGTCTACAACGACATCGACGCGGGCCACCACGGCTGGCTCGGCTGGGACGACAACTTCGGCGCCTCCGCCGAACTGTTCAAGTCGACCGCGAGCAGCAACGGCGCCAAGCTCTCCGACGTGCAGGGCTTCATCGTGAACACCGCCAACTACAGCACCCTGAAGGACAGGCCATGCGCGACAAGCTGGTCTCGCTCGGCTTCGACCAGAACCTCGGCATGCTGATCGACACCTCCCGCAACGGCTGGGATGGCGCGGCGCGGCCGACAGGACCCGGCGCGAAGACCGACGTCGACACGTACGTGGACGGCGGGCGCTACGACCGCCGCATCCACCTCGGCAACTGGTGCAACCAGAGCGGGGCGGGCCTCGGTGAGCGGCCGCAGGCGAACCCGGCGACTGGGATCGACGCCTACGTGTGGATGAAGCCGCCGGGCGGGTCGGACGGGTCGAGCACCGCCATCGACAACGACGAGGGCAAGGGCTTCGACCGGATGTGCGACCCGACGTACACCGGAAACCCGCGGAACAACAACCACATGTCCGGGGCGCTGCCGAACGCGCCGGTGTCCGGGCACTGGTTCTCCGCGCAGTTCCAGGAGCTCATGAAGAACGCCCACCCGGCGCTGTAGGCCACCCAGTGCCGGCATATTGCTGAGTCGGCAACGTGGCTTGCCCGCCCGTATGTCGTCGGCGCACCCTTGGGGTCGACGGACGACATACGGGCACGAAGGGCGGCGACACCGGACATGGCACACGGTCACCACCAGCACGAACAGCACGGCGGACACCAGCACGGCGGCCACGGCGGCCACGACCACACGGACATCGACTGGGCCGACATGATCCCCATGCTGGAGCGCAACGCCTCCGTGTACGAGCCGCTCTATACGCAGGCCCTCTCCTGGCTCCGGGACACCCGCCCGGCCGGCACCGGCCTGATCGTCGACGCGGGCGCGGGCCCCGGCGCCGTCTCGCTGCACCTCGCCGAGGCCTTCCCCGAGGCCCGCGTCATCGCGGCCGACCCGGAGGAGAAGCTGCTCGCCCGCGCCATGGAGCGGTTCGCGCAGCACGGCATCGCCGAGCGCACCGGCACGCTGCGCGTCGAACTCCCCGACGCCATCGACGAGTTGCCGCACGCCGACCTCATCTGGGCCGCCCGCTCCCTGCACCACGTGGGCGACCAGCGGGCCGCCGTGGCGGCGCTCGCGGGGCGGCTCGCGCCCGGCGGCACCCTCGCGCTCGTCGAGGGCGGCCTGCCGCAGCGCTGCCTGCCGCGCGACTTCGGCCTCGGCAAGCCGGGACTCCAGGCGCGGGCCGACGCCATCGAGGAGGAGTGGTTCGGCGACATGCGCGCCAACCTGCCGGGCGCCAAGCAGGACACCGAGAACTGGTCGGAGCTGCTGACCGACGCGGGCCTGACGAACGCCGTCAGCCGCACCTTCCTGCTCGACCTGCCCGCCCCGCTGTCGGGCGAGGCCCGCGAGACGGTCGTCGACCTGTGGAAGCGCCGCCTGGAGGTGTTCGCCGAGGCACTGTCGCCCGAGGACATGGCCACGATCGGGCAGCTCATGGACAAGGACGACCCGCGGAGCCTGTACCGCCGCGACGACCTCTTCCTGCTGACCGCCCACACCGTGCACACGGCGGTCAAGGAGGCCTGAGGCCCCCCGGACACGTGAGAGGGGCCCCGGGTGACCGGGGCCCCTCTCACGTACGGGTCACGCCACGTCGAACGTCGCCGGGTCCGGGCCGAGCCGCCGGTCCTCGTTGAGCGCGGAGATCGCGCCGAGATCCTCGGTGTCGAGTTCAAAGCCGAACACGTCGATGTTCTCCTTGATCCGCGACGGCGTCACGGACTTCGGGATCACCACGTTGCCCAGCTGGACGTGCCAGCGCAGCACGACCTGCGCAGGCGTACGGCCGTGCTTCTGGGCGATCGCGACGATGGCCGGGACCTCCAGGAGGCCCTTGCCCTGGCCGAGCGGCGACCAGGCCTCGGTCGCGATGCCCAGCTCGGCGTGCTTCTCACGGGAGGCGCGCTGCTGAAGGTGCGGGTGCAGCTCGATCTGGTTGACCGCCGGGATCACGGAGGTCTCGGCCGTCAGCCTGTCCAGGTGCTCCGGCAGGAAGTTGGAGACGCCGATGGACTTGGCGCGCCCGTCCGCCTGGATCTTCTCGAAGGCCTTGTACGTGTCCGTGCCCAGGCCCTTGGACGGCAGCGGCCAGTGGATCAGGTACAGGTCGACGTAGTCGAGACCCAGCTTCTCCAGCGAGGCGTCGAAGGCGCGCAGCGTGGAGTCGTGGCCCTGGTCGGCGTTCCACAGCTTCGTCGTGACGAACAGCTCCTCGCGGGGGACGCCGGACGCGGCGATGGCCTTGCCGGTGCCCTCCTCGTTGCCGTAGATCGCGGCGGTGTCGATGCTGCGGTACCCGGCCTCCAGCGCCGTCGCGACGGCCTTCTCGGCCTCGTCGTCCGGCACCTGCCACACGCCGAAGCCGAGCTGGGGCATCTCGACGCCGTTGTTCAGGATGATCGGGGGAACCTTGCTCACGAGGTGTCGATCCTTTTTCGTCCGGTGATGGGTGACACTGCACAATTCGGTACTCCCATGGTCAACGATCACGGGCGTACGCGCATTCCTGTGGGTGACACCAGCATGACAGTCAGCTATGCGAACTTTGCGCCGGGGTGTGTGACCCCAGGTACGCCTCGCGTACCCGTGTGTCCGCCCGGATCACCTCCGCCGTCCCCTCGGCGAGCACCGAGCCCAGATCGAGTACCACGACCCGGGAGCACAGCTCCATCACGAACGCCACGTTGTGCTCGACGAGCAGGATCGCGCAGCCGTCCGCGGCGAGGCGGCGCACCGTCGCCGCGAGCAGCTCGCGCTCCTGCGCCGTCATGCCGGACGCGGGCTCGTCGAGCAGCAGCACGCGCGGCCGGTCGGCGGCCGCCCGCGCCAGCTCCAGCATCCGGGCGCGGCCGACCGGGAGTGTTCCCGCATATGTGTCGGAGAGGTCGTCGAGGCCGCAGTCGCGCAGGAGGGCGCGGGAATGCTCAGGATTCGCCCCGCCGCGCCGCCACTCCTGCGCGACCAGCAGGTTGTCCGCGACCGTGAGCTGTCCGAACAGCTGCTGGCGCTGGAACGTGCGGCGCATCCCGTGCCGGGCCCGCCAGACGGGGGAACGCCGGGTGATGTCGGCACCGTCGAGCAGCACGCGGCCCGCGTCGGGCCTGCGGATGCCGGAGACGACGTCGAAGAGCGTCGTCTTGCCCGCGCCGTTCGGCCCGATGAGGCCGCACACCTCGCCGGGCGCGAGGCGCAGCCCCACCCCGTCGAGCGCCCGCACACCGCCGAAGCGCACGCCGATGTTCTCGGCTTCGAGTACGTGCCTCATGAATGTTCGGCCTCCTTGGTCGCCGCGATACCGAGGTACGCCTCCGTGAGCCGCTCGGCCTCCACCTTCTCGCGCGGTCCGCACCAGGTGACACGGCCCTGCGCGAGGTACGCCACGGTGTCCGCGACGCCGAGGATCTCCGACGCCTTCTCCTCGACGAGCAGCAGCCCGGTCCCCGCGTCGCGGAGTTCGGCGAGCAGCCGGTACACCTCGTCGGCGACGCGCGGCGCGAGGCCGAGCGAGGGCTCGTCGGCGATGAGGACGCGCGGCGGGCGGTGCAGCAGCGGGGCGAGCGCGAGGAGCTGCTGCTCGCCGCCGGAGAGCGAGCCTGCGGTGACCTCGCGCCGGGCGGCGAGCCCGGCGAACCGCTCGTAGACCGCCAATCGGTCACTCTGCTGAGGGAGTTGGAGGGCCAGGTTCTCGTCGACCGTGAGCGAGGGGAAGATGCCGCGGCCCTCCGGCGCGAGCACCACCCCGGCCCGCGCCCGGCGGACCGCGCCCTTGTCGCCGACCGTGTCCCCGGCGACGTGGACCTCGCCCTGCTGGGGTGTCATGAGGCCCGCCGCGACCTTGCAGGTCGTGGACTTCCCGGCGCCGTTGGGGCCGAGGAGCGCCACGATCTCGCCGGGGCGGACGGTCAGGTCGACGCCCTGGAGGACGCGGGCGCCGTCGTATCCGGCCTGGACGCCCGCGAGTTGGAGCGCGGCGTCGGGGTCGGTGGAAGCCGGTACCGGGGCGTCGGCGACGGTGTCCGGCGTGGCGGACCTGCGGCGGTGGCGGCGGGCCGGGATCGCCGCGCAGTAGCCGTCCGGATCGTTGGCGAGCGCGAGGCCCGCGAGGCCGAAGAGGATCACCGGCAGCTGGACCGACTCGGTCAGATAGTCGCTGATGAGGTGCGGTACGACGGCGAAGCTGAGGCCGGCGATCACCGCGAACTGCGGCCGCCGCACGCCCGCCGCGACTACCACGGCGAGCCAGATGAGGCCGGTCATCGCCGTGAAGTCGGTCGCGGTGATGCGGGTGTTGTACGAGGCATACATGACGCCGCCGAACCCGGCGAGCCCCGCCGAGATCGTGAACAGCAGCAGCTTCGTGCGGATCACGGAGACACCCGAGGCCATGGCCGCGGCCGGCGCCGAGCGCACGGCGAGCATGGCCCGGCCCGCCCGGGAGTTGCGGAGCGCGCTCAGGCCCGCCACGGCTGCCGTGCACAGGACGACCATGGCCACGCCCATCGCCCGGTCGTCGCCGAGGTCGATCGGCCCGGCGACGGCGCGCGGGATCTCCCAGCCGGTGTCACCGTTCCTCAACCAGCCCAGCTGGAAAAGGACTTGGTCCGCCAGGAAGGCGAGCGCGAGCGTGGCGAGGGCCAGCGAGCGGCCGCCGAGCCGCAGCGCGGGCAGCGCAACGAGCGCGCCGAGCAGGGCCGCCGCGCACGTCCCGGCGAGCGCCGCCCAGATGAACGGCACACCATGGCTCATCAGCAGCCCCGCGACCAGCGCCGCGCCCGTCACGAACGCGGCCTGTGCCAGTGACACCATCGCACCGAGCCCGGTGACGACGGTGAACGACAGGAACACGAGGGAGATCGCGAGCCCTTGGGCGAGGATCCCGCTCCAGAACGGCGTCGTCACCGTGTAGAAGGCGACGGCGAGCAGCACGGCGGCGGTCGCCCACGGCCCCCAGCGCCGCAGCCAGGACCGGCCCGCCAGATAGTCCACCGGCGGCGCGTCGCTCGCCACCGTGCCCGCCGTGCGCTGCCGCCGCGTGAGCAGCAGCAGCCCGGCGAACAGGATCAGGAACGGCACCGCCGTACGGAACCCGGTGATCTTCTCCGCGAACGTGGCGTACCCCGCGACCAGATTTTGCAGCACCCCGAGCCCGAGGCCGCCCGCGAAGGCGAGCGGGATCGACATGAACCGGCCGAGCACGGCGGCCGTCGCCGACACGAACAGGAACAGCGTGAAGTCGTGCGACGAGAGCCCGAGCAGGGGAGTGGCGAGCACACCGGCGAGCCCCGCGAGCACCGACGAGAGCATCCACGCCACCGAGGAGAGCCGGTCGGCGCTGATCCCGCGCAGCTCGACGAGCGAACGGTTGTCGACGGCGGCGCGCAGCTTGAGCCCAAGTGCCGTGTGGCGCAGGAGAATCCACAGCCCGAGCGCGACGACGGCGGTCGTCACCCACGTGATCAGCTGGTCGGAGTCGATGCCGACGCCGTCCATCAGCTGCCAGTTCTTCGCGGGACTCGGTCCGACACCCGGGAGCCCGAACTGGTTCTCCGCCGGCTTGACCGGCGCCCCCGCGTCCTCAAGGAGCTCGACGATCCACAGGCCGAGCGCGGGCAGCGCGACGAGCAGCCCGATCGTCGCCACGATCTGCGCGGTCTCGCCGACCCGCGCCAGTTTTCTGAACATCAGCCGGTCGAGCCCCCAGCCCAGCAGGGGCGCCACGACGAGGACGAGCAGCAGCGCCGTCGGCACGGCGGGCCAGCCGAAGCCGGAGTGCAGCTCATAGAAGGCGAGCGCGCACAGATAGGCGGTCGCGCCGTGCGCGAAGTTGAAGAGCCCGGAGGCCGAGTAGGAGAGCACGAGCCCCGTGGCGAGCAGCGCGTACAGCGCCCCCGACACGAGCCCGCTCAGCACGAAGGCAAGCAGATCCGACACGTCAACACCCCTTCCCTGCGGTCTACTTGAAGGGGATCGGCGGATAGCACTTGAACGCGGACGACACCCGGTACGCCCCGTCCTTGAGCTGCGCGAGCGCCCCGCAGCCGAACGACTCGGTGCGCCCGCGCGGCAGCGCGCGGTCGCCGACGAGGGTCCCGGTGTCGGAGAACCCGTTCGCCGCCTTCTGGAAGGACGCGACCGTCAGGTCCTTGCCCGCCTTCTTCGCGATGGCGAGGAACAGGTCGGCGCTCATGTAGCCCGTCATCATGTGCATGTTGAGGGGGACCTGCTTGCCCCCGGACGCCTTCTTGATGTCTGCCTTGAACTGCTTCATCCCGGGCGTCGACGCCTCGAACGGTTCGAAGGACAGCAGCACGTGCACCCCGTCGAGCGCCTGCTTCGTCGCCTTCTTGGCGAGCAGGCCGGGGTCGTAGTCCGTCGGGTCGGTGAGCACACCCTTGTACCCGGTGCGCTTGACGGCGGTGAACAGGCCGATGTTGTACGGCGTCTGCATCACGGAGACGACCACGTCCGGAGCCTTGCCGCCGTCGCTGCGCAGCAGCTCCTTGGTGTACGCCGACCAGTCGCTCGGCACCGCGGTCGCCGGGACGGTGGCCTTGGCGTAACTGACCTTGTAACCGGCCGACGTGAAGGACTGCTTGTACGTGCGGATGGCGAAGGTGCCCGCGTCGTTGTCGTTGGCGAGGATCGCGACGGTCTTGCCCTCGGCGCCGCCCGTGACCTTCTTCAGCCCCTCGGGCCAGGTCTGCGAGATGGTGCCGCCCGGCATCGGCACCATGCAGCCGCCGAAGCCGTAGATGTACGTCGGTCCGCAGAACGAGGGAAGTGTGCCCCAGCCGAAGGTCGGCACCTTCTGCTTCTGGAGGAAGTCCGCCCCGGAGAACGTCACGGAACTCATCGGCGAGATCGCGAACACCTTGTCCTGCTGCACCAGTTTGCGGGCCGCCGCGAGATTCTTCGCCGGGTCCTGGCCGTCGTCCTCCGCGCCCAGGTAGTCGATCGTCCGGCCGTTGACGCCGCCCTCGGCGTTGGCCCGGTCGAAGCGGGCCTTCGCGCCGAGGTCGGTGTCCTTCTTGCTGTAGCCGCTCGACGTCGTCATGGAGACGATGCCGCCCACCTTGATGCTGTCGTCGGTCACGCCACGGACCGAACCTCCTTGTCCGCCCGCGGCGTTGTTCCCGCTGTTGGCGGTGGAATTGCAGGCGGTGGCGAGCAGGAGTGCCGCCACGGCGGCGGTGATGGCGCGGATCGGTCGCGACACGGTCGGTCCCCCTCCGTCGGAGTAAGAGCCTGCGAACAAACCCCCGCCTGCGCCGTGGCGCCCGGCACGCACGCTCGCGGCGTTGCCGAACCGCCCGAGTAGCTCCGCTACTAGGACGCTCCGGCGCCTTGCGATCGCACGCACCGGACACCAAGCGCCCGCCCTTCGGGCGGACGGCGGGGGTTTGTTCGCAGGCTCTGCGATTCTGTGTGCGACCTGATGAACCGTCAATAACTGACGCATCGACAATTGATGATGCGTCAGTTACCGACGGTTTACCTCAGGGGGCTTCTGGCGGCCGCCGTCACCAGCCTCCGCCGCCCCCACCGCCGCTGCCGCCACCGGCCCCGCCGCCCCCTCCGCCGCCGCTGAAGGAGGTGCCGCCCCCGCCGCCACCGGAGGACGAGGGCGCGGACGCGCTGCTGCTCGCCACCGACGTCAGGGTCGGCGAGTACCTGAGGATGCGGTCGCCTCCGAGCGGCGAGGTCTGCTGCGGGCCGGCGGCGGTCGTGTCCGCGGCCGCCGTCCACGACTCGGCCTCGCCGAGCGCCATGGCCCAGCCCACTAGGGCCTCCGCCTCGGCGGCGTTCCGGTGCGCGGGGGATTCGGCGAGGTGGCGGCGGAACGCCTCGGTCCGGCACCACAGGTGGGTGCCGAGCTCCGTGTGCCTGCGCAGCTCCCAAGCGCGCAGGACCAGCGCGGCCCCGGCGCCCACGAGCGCGGAGCCGAGCACGAGCGGCACCGCCCAGGCGCCGCCCGGGTCGGTCTGCTGCCAGGCGGCGGGACACACCAGCCGCAGGCCCACGGCCACCCCGAGGCCGCCGACGATCACCGAAGCCAGCCACCGGCCCTGCCCGCCGGGCTCCCACAGCCCCTTGCCGCCCGAGCGGTGCCACTCGTGCAGGTCACGGCCCAAGTGGCGCCAGCCGACGGCGAAGTTCTCGTGGTACGTGCCGAGCCGGACGTCGCGGCCGTGGGCGAAGATCCTGTCCAGGGCCCGCGCGGTCATGGGGTCCGTGGGCGCGTCCGGCGCCTGTCTGGGGCGGGACAACTGCGGGGTCTTCGGCTGCCCGCGCAGGATCAGATGCCCGGTCGCCGCCGCGTGCAGCAGGGCCGCCGTGCGGTGGCGCCGACGGGCCCGGCCCGCGAGCAGCACGCCCGCCTGCGCCGGAGTGAGGCCCTCCGGAGGAACCGGCGAAGGCGGTGACTCGTCGGCGAGGCGCTGCCGGTCGCGGCGGCGCGTCCCCTGCGGCGTACGGACCCGCTCGCGGCCGGCCCGGCGGATCACGAGCGTGGCGAGCAGCGCGGCCACGAGCGCCGTGCCCGTGGCCGCCGCCCAGAACACGAGCGGCGAGGTCCCTTCCGTCCCTTCCGGCGCCGACATGAACGCCTTCGGCGGCTGCGGCAGGACGGCCGGGGCGGCGCGCGCGAGGGGTGCGCCCCGGCCCGCGTAGACGGTCATGGCCTGACCGGCCGCGAGCCCGTCGGCGGAGACGTCGATGCGGCCCGGCGCGGGCGAACCGGCCTCGGCGCACGGGGCGTCGGAGCCCTGGTCGCCGGACACGCAGCGCAGGTGCGGGAGCTCGCGGGGCGCCGTGATGTGCGCCTCGGCGTGCGCGACCGGCACGTCCCAGCCGGTGCCGACGGCGTTCCAGTCGAGCCCGTCGCCGGCCATGACGCCCGGCAGCGTGTACGCGATCCGGTAGCGGTGGCGGCCGGTGACCGTGTGATCCGGGTCGCCGATGGTGTAGTCGACGGAGTCCGGCTTGTGCTCGACATCGACCGGCACGGGGCGGCCGTCCATGGAGACGTTCGGGGCGGTGGCGGTGCCGGCCCCGGTGCCCGGGATCTGCCGGTGGATGCCGTGCCGGTCGCCGTCCGTGAAGTCGTAGTCGATCGTCTCCGTCACCCGCAGGTCGCCGTCCGCCCGGACCACGGCGTTCGCCCACAGGGAGTCGACGCGCTCGGCCGGTTTGCCGATCGCGGCCGTCACCAGGGCCACAAGGCCGGTCAGGACGACCGCGCAGAGCAGCAGGAGCGAGTCGAGCCTCCTGCGCCGCCGGGCCGTGCCGCCACTCACTGAAACGCCTCTTCCCACGTCGTCCGTCGCGAGTTCCATCCCTCGCGACGCGACACCCTAGCCGCAGGTCAAACGGGCGCGAAAACCGTCACAGCGTCCCGTACAGCGCGTCGACCTCCGCCGCGTACGCCTGCTCGATCGCCTTGCGCTTCAGCTTCAGGGACGGCGTGAGCAGCCCGTGCTCCTCGGTGAACTGGTGAGCCAGGATCCGGAACGTACGGATCGACTCGGCCTGCGAGACCAGGGTGTTGGCGGCCACCACCGCGCGCCGCACCTCCGTCTCCAGGTCCGGGTCGCGCACCAGGTCCGCCGGGGACATCGACTGCTTGCCGCGCATGCCGAGCCAGTGGTCGACGGCCTCGGTGTCGAGGGTGACGAGCGCGGCGATGTACGGGCGGTCGTTGCCGACGACCAGGCACTGCGCGATCAGCGGATGGTCGCGGACCCGCTCCTCCAGCTGCTGCGGCGAGACGCTCTTGCCGCCGGAGGTCACGAGGATCTCCTTCTTGCGGCCCGTGATGGTGAGATAGCCGTCCTCGTCGAGGGAGCCCAGGTCACCGGTGGCGAGCCAGCCGTCGTACAGGGAGGAGTCGGTGGACTTCGGGTCGTTGAGGTAGCCCTGGAAGATGTTGCCGCCGTAGACCCACACCTCGCCGTCGTCGGCTATGTGCACGCTGGAGCCGGGTATCGCCTGGCCGACCGTGCCGTAGCGGGTCTGTTCGGGCGGGTTCGCGGTCGCGGCGGCCGTCGACTCGGTGAGGCCGTAGCCCTCGTAGATCGATACGCCCGCGCCTTCGAAGAACAGGCCGAGCCGTCGGTCCATGCCGCTGCCGCCGGACATCGCGTGCCGCACCCGGCCGCCCAGCGCGGCGCGCACCTTGGAGTAGACGAGCTTCTCGAAGACGGAGTGCTGCATGCGCAGCGAGGCGGAAGGGCCCGGGCCCGTGCCGAATGCTTTCGCCTCCTGGGCGTCCGCGTACTTCACGGCGCACTCGATGGCCTTTTCGAACGGCCCCGACTTGCCGTCGTTCTCGGCCTTCCTGCGTGCCGCGTTGAACACCTTCTCGAAGATGTACGGCACGGCGAGGATGAACGTCGGCTTGAACGACTGGAGGTCCGGCATGAGCGCGGAGGCCCGCAACTCCGGCTGGTGGGCCAGCTTCACGCCGCCGCGGATCGTCGCGATCTCCACCATGCGCCCGAAGACATGCGCGAGCGGCAGGAAGAGCAGCGTCGACGGGGTGCGGTCGCGCTTGGAGGAGAACACCGGCTCCCAGCGCGTGATCATGGTGTCGGCCTCGAACATGAAGTTCCCGTGCGAGATCACACAGCCCTTGGGGCGGCCCGTGGTGCCGGAGGTGTAGATGATCGTGGCCGTCGACTCGGGGGTGATCGCGCGGCGGTGCCGGTGCACCGTCTCGTCGTCGATGTGGGTGCCGGACGCGGTGATCTCGTCGACGGCGCCGCCGTCCATCTGCCACAGGCGGTGCAGATGGGGCAGCCGCCCGATGACCGTCGCGACGGTCATCGCGTGGTCCTCGTGCTCCACGATCGCCGCCGACACCTCGGCGTCGTACAGCATCCAGAAGACCTGCTCGGCCGAGGACGTCGGGTAGATGGGGACGACCTGGGCGCCGATGGTCCACAGCGCGAAGTCGAACAGCGTCCACTCGTAACGGGTGCGCGACATGATCGCGACCCGGTCGCCGAACCGGATGCCCTGCGCGAGCAGGCCCTTGGCCAGGGCCATCACCTCGTCGCAGAACTGGGCAGCGGTGATGTCCTGCCACTTGTCGTGCTGGTCCTTGCGGGCCAGCGCTATATGTCCCGGTGTGTCCAGGGCATGGTCGAACACGGCGTCGGCCAGGCCGCCGACCAGCGGCGCCGACGCCACAGGGGGATTGGTGAACTCACGCAAAGTTGCTCCTTGTGGCGCTCCGCACAGCGTCGGTGACGGTACCCGACCGGAAGCGCTTGCGGGAGTGCCTTCCTTGGGCGGAAGGTGCGCGGAATTTGCACAGGTCAGACGTTTATAACGGGCCACAACGGGTGGAGGTGGGCAGAATACTTACGCTCCAGTAAGTTTCGGGAGCGTAATCTCCCGGCCCTCTTCACGGGCCTCCATCGGATCTGTGCAAAGAGGTCACCGCCGATGGTCCGCCTAGTTTTTAGACGGAGTAGTCGGTTCCGGGGACGGTACCACCACCGCCGTCAGCGGTGGCCGCGGTGCAGCCGGTCCCCGCCCGCGAGGATCGCCTGCGCGAGCGCCCGCGCGGGCTCGCTCTCCTCCCGTGTCGCGCTGCGCACCACGAAGTCGACCTCGCCAAGCTCCGGCAGGCCCACCCGGTCCGGCACCCGGACGAGCCCCGGCGGGATCAGCCCCCGCGAATGGGCCATCACGCCGAGCCCCGCCCGCGCCGCCGCGACAAGACCGTTCAGCGAGCCGCTCGTGCAGGCGATCCGCCACGCCCGCCCGTGCCGCTCAAGTGCCTCCAGGGCCAGGGCGCGCGAGATGCCCGGCGGCGGATAGACGATCAGTGGGACGGGCCGGTCCTGGTCGATGCGCAGCCGCTCGGAGCCGATCCACACCAACTGGTCGTGCCACACCGACTCGCCGCGCGGATCCTCCGGGCGCCGCTTGGCGAGCACCAGATCCAGCTTCCCCGCGTCCAGCTGCTCGTGCAGCGTCCCCGACAGCTCGACCGTCAACTCCAGGTCCACCTCCGGGTGTTCGGCCCGGAAGGACTCCAGGATCTCCGGCAGCCGGGTCACCACGAAGTCCTCCGACGCCCCGAACCTGAGCCGGCCGCGCAGCCGCGTCCCCGTGAAGAACGACGCCGCCTGCTCGTGCACCTCCAGAATTCTCCGGGCGAATCCGAGCATCGCCTCCCCGTCCTCCGTCAGCTCCACGGAGTGCGTGTCCCGCGTGAACAGCGTGCGCCCGGTCGCGTCCTCCAGGCGCCGCACATGCTGGCTCACGGTCGATTGCCGCAGGCCGAGGCGGCGCGCGGCCTGCGTGAAGCTCAGCGTCTGCGCGACGGCGAGCAGGGTCCTGAGCTGTCCGGGGTCGTACATGCCACGAACCGTACTCCCGCTCATCACGCGGCGCGATCACAGTAAGAGCGGTATGCAGGATTCCCGATCAAGGCCCTGGGGAGGAGCATGGAGAGGGCACGACATGAACCGAGAGCAAGGAACCAATGAAACGCCTGACCTGGCCGAGCTGGATGCCGATCGACCCGTACATCCTGGCGTTGATCGGAACAGTGGGCCTCGCCGCACTGCTCCCGGCCCGAGGGGCCGCCGCCGACGTCGCCTCAGGCGCCTCGACCGCGGCCGTCGCCTTCCTCTTCTTCCTCTACGGGGCGCGCCTGTCGACCCGTGAGGCGATGGACGGGCTGCGCCACTGGCGGCTCCACGTCACCGTCCTCGCCTGCACGTTCGTCGTGTTCCCGCTGCTCGGCCTCGCGGCCCGCGGCCTGGTCCCGGTGCTGCTGCCGCAGAACCTCTTCGAGGGCCTCCTCTTCCTCACCCTCGTCCCCTCCACCATCCAGTCGTCGATCGCGTTCACCTCGATCGCGCGCGGCAACGTCCCGGCGGCGATCTGCGCGGGCTCCTTCTCCTCGCTCGCCGGCATCGTCCTCACACCGCTGCTCGCGGCCGCGCTGCTCCACAACAGCGGCGGCGGCTTCTCCGCCGACTCGCTCGTCAAGATCGTGCTGCAGCTCCTGGTGCCGTTCCTCGCGGGCCAGTTGCTGCGCCGCTGGGTCGGCGGCTTCATCACCCGGCACAAGAAGATCCTCGGCTACGTCGACCGCGGCTCGATCCTGCTCGTCGTCTACACCGCGTTCAGCGAGGGCATGGTGCAGGGCATCTGGCACCAGGTCAGCGCCGTCCGGCTCGCCGGACTCCTGGCCGTCGAGGCGGTGCTGCTCGCGATCATGCTGGTGGTCACCTGGTACGGCGCGAAGGCGCTCGGCTTCAACCGGGCCGACCGGATCGCCATCCAGTTCGCGGGCTCGAAGAAGTCCCTCGCCTCGGGACTGCCCATGGCGAGCGTGCTGTTCGGCGCGCACGCCTCACTGGCCGTGCTGCCGCTGATGCTCTTCCACCAGATGCAGCTGATGGTGTGCGCGGTCATCGCCAAGCGCCGCTCCCGGGACCCCGAGGAGCCGGAGTTCAGCGAGCCGATGGAGGCCCGAGCCGAAGAGACACGAACCGCGGTCGGTACAGGGACACGTTCCGGCTGAGCTCCGCCTGCGCGGCGGCTGGCGCGGCGTCCAGCCAGTTGACGTCGTAGCTCAGGACGAGCCGGCCGTCGCCGCTCAGCGCCGGGTGCGCCTGCGGGTTGTACGCGGTCGCGCGCGAGGGCGAGGCGCCGTCGCGGGGGAGCGGCGGGGTGAAGGCCTTCGCGGGGCCGTGCCAGGGACCGGCCGGTGAACAGGCCCAGTACGAGGTGACCTTCGTCAGCCCCTCCGGCCCCGCCGCCGTCGTGAACAGGACGTACGTGCCCGCGTCCCGCACCACCGTGAAGGCGGTGCCCACGCCGCGGCGCCGGTCGTCACCGAGGACCGGCGCGGCGTCCGTGCCCCACCGCTTCCCGTCCCAGTACCGCCACGCCCGTACGTCCCCGAGGCGGCCCTGCGGGACCCTGGCCACGTACGCGCGATGCACGGCCTTCTCCCCGTCGTCGGCGCCGAAGACGTACGTCCAGCCGCCCTCGTCGACGGCCGTCGTCCCGTACAGCACGCGCCGCGCCGGATCCCGCACCTGCCGCTGGTCGAGTACCTGGGTGATGCCCTCCAGGCGCAGGTCCGGCAGGGAAAGGGTGGCCACCTCGGTCGCGTTCGGAACGCCGTAGAGATACGGCCCCGAACCCTGGGCCCGCGTCCACAACAGCACCCGTACGACCTGCTCGCCGCCGCTCCTCTCGACGCGCGCGGCGACCGGCCAGCGCCATTCGCCCGCGGCGGTGTCCGGGAACAGGGGAGCGGTGAGGGTCCGATCGAGGCGGCCCGAACGGTCCGTCACCACGGCGGAGTTGCGGACGAAGGGCGCGTCCGCGGTGCGCCAGGGGTGCGGTTGGCCTGCCGGGTTCGGGGGCTGGTTCACGGCGCCGAGGAAGGTGTCGGAGAACAGCCACAGCAGCCGGCCGTCCGGCAGCCGCACGGAGTGCGTGCCGTCGCCGCCGGTCCAGTCGTCGAGCCGGGAGGCGTCGTCGCCGTAGCGGGCGAACGCGTCGGTGTGGCGGGTGTCCGTGGACCACGAGGTGACGCCGCGGGGTCCGCAACGTGCGGCGCCCTCCCGGTCGGGTAGGGCGACGATCGCGATCAGCAGGAGTGCGAGCGCGGCGAACACCGTGACCAGCGTTCCGCGTCCCGCCGTCATCCGTCTCTGTCTACCCCGCACGCGAGGCGACGCTAGTGCGTCCCGCCCGACCGGTCCATCACGCCTGCCCACCCACCCCTACGCCTCGGGGCTCCGCCCCGGCCCCCCGCGCCTCAATCGCCGGCGGGGCTGGAAAGGATCGGGGTTCCGCCCCCGGCCCCTCAAGCGCCGCCGGGACTCCAAAAGATCGGGGCTCCGCCCAGGACCCCGCTGCTCAATCGCCGCAGGGGCTTGATTTGCTGGGCCGGATTTCTCATGCCTCGGGGACGGGTGGGCAGAATCAAGCCCCGCCGGCGATTGAGGCGCGGGGTCCGGGGCGGAGCCCCGTGGCGTCAACCGCGTGGGGCCGGTCACGAACCAGGCCGCGCCCCCACGCCGACCGGTTCCGCCTCAGCGGCAGCGCCGAGCCGAGAATGCCGCCGCGCATCCGGGCGCGTCGGCGGCGGAGCCGACCTCCTCGCCGTCGATGGAGAGGGTCAACAGACCGTCGCCGCGCCGGAGTCGGAGCCGGTGCCAGTATCCGTCGTTGTACGCGGACGCCGACTGCACCGTCACCGTCCTGGGGGTCGCGGCCCCGTCCCGTACGGTGATCAGCCCGGTGATCCGGTGCGCGGCGGGCTCGGCGCGCAGTGTCACCTGGGGCTGCGAGGCGCCGGTGCCGCCCAGGGAGAGCAGCGGCTGCTCACCGCTCGTCGCGCTGTAGCGGAACCACAGCGACGCGTCGAACTCCCTTGTCCCCAGGCGCAGTCGGTCGCTGTAGGGCAGGCGCACCGCGTCGTCCGTGCCGTCGAAGGAGAGCGTGCCGCCGGCCGGGCCACCGGTCTCCGTGGGCCCGCCGAGCACGGCCGCGGCGCGGGCGCCCGGCGCCCGGTCATGTGTCGTCGGGTCCGGGCCGCGCCGCTCCTTCAGCCAGTCGGGGGTGAACCGGGCGAAGCGGATCTCGTCGCGGGCGTCCACGGCCCCGGCCTCGTACAGCAGCCCCACGTGGTCGCGGTCGGCCTGCACCAGATCCGAGTAGCCCGACCAGTCCTGGGTCACGACGGTGCCCCGGTCGAAGCTCTCCCAGGTGCGCCCGCCGTCGTACGAGGAGCGGATCACACCCTTCGCGTCGTCCGACTGCCCGGACACCCGACGTCCTACGTCCTGCGTCCAACATGTGTGACAAGACGCTACGCGGGCCCCCGGTGCCTCACAAGAACCACGGTGGTGACTGCGCGTCAGGGCACGAGCACGACCTTCCCGGTGTTGGCCCGCGCCTCGATCACGGCGTGCGCCGCCGACGCGTCCTCCAGCGCGAACACGCCGTGGACCATCGGCTTCAGAGCGCCCGTCAGAAACAGCTCCCACAGCTCCGTGCGCCACCGCTCGTACGTCTGGGGCTGCCCGCGCGCGATCAGCCCCATCTGGAAGCCGATCACCGACTTCGCGCCCACGAGCAGGTCGTACGCCTCCACGGTGCCGCCGCCCGAGCTGTATGCCACGAGCCGGCCGTGCGGGGCGAGGGCGGCGACGGCGGGTTTGAGCAGTGTGCCGCCGACCGCGTCGAGCGCGTAGTCGACGGGTTCGCCCCAGGACCCGGC
This sequence comes from Streptomyces sp. NPDC051684, assembly GCF_044453445.1. Lineage (NCBI taxonomy): Bacteria > Bacillati > Actinomycetota > Actinomycetes > Kitasatosporales > Streptomycetaceae > Streptomyces > Streptomyces sp. NPDC051684. The sequence goes on from NZ_JBITCS010000012.1 coordinate 29,245, forward strand.
GTCGTAACTCACCACCTCGTCGGCCCCGAGCGCGCGCACGAAGTCGGCCTTGCCGGTGTCGGAGACCGCGGCCGTCGTCCGTCGCGCACCCTTCAACCTGGCCAATTGCAGGGCGAGATGGCCCACCCCGCTCGCCGCCGCGGTCACCAGGGCGGTCTCGCCCGGCTCGGGCCGCGCGGCGCGCAGCGCCCCGTACGCGACGAGCCCGCTGCGCACGAGCGTCACCGCGTCGACCGCGCTTGCCCCGGCCGGGACCGGGGAGGCCATCGCGGTGTGCAGCAGCGCGCAGTCGGCGTAGCCGTGGCCGAAGACCAGGCCGGTGACCCGGTCGCCGACGGCGTACCCCGTCACACCCGCGCCGAGCGCGAGCACCTCGCCCGCGATCTCGCCCCCGAGTGCGATCGGCTCGCGCGCCTCGCGGACCTTGCGGACGACGGGCAGCGTGACCCCGACCGCCTCGGCGCGCACGAGGAGTTCTCCTGGTCCCGGCGCGGGTGCGGGCACCTCCTCCAGGAACAGGACCTCGGGCCCGCCGCTGTGCTCGTACCGGACACGACGCATGGACGTGACCCCCTCCGTGTGCGGTCGTCCGACTATTCGTTGGGGATCCCAACGAACAAGCTGGACGGTACGCGGATTTCATTGGGAGGTCCAACGTTTATTCGGTACGGTGGCCGCATGAGCGCACCGAGCCCGCCGCCCACCGCCCCCGGCGCCATCCGTGACCTGCCGAGCTGGCTGCTGGGGCGGGCCGCGGCGCGCGGGCGCGCGCTCGTCGCCGACGCGCTCGCCGAGCAGGGGCTGAGGATGTGGCACCACGTGGTGCTCAGTGCGGTGTCCGACTGGGGGCCCGTCGCCCAGGCCGCTCTCGTGCGCGGCGTCGGGCTCGACCCCAAGGACATGGTCGGCGTGCTCAACGACCTGGAGGCCGCGGGCCTCGTCGAGCGCGCACCCGACCCCAGGGACAGGCGTAAGAACGCGGTCACGGTCACGGCCGAGGGCGACCGCCTCGTCGGCACTTGCGCGGCGGCGGCGCGCGCCGCGAACGACGAACTCCTCGCGCCGCTGTCGGCGCGGGAGCGGGAGCGGTTCATGGAGATGTTGCGGCGGGTGTCCGGGATTCCCGCCGCCGGGAACTGAAGGCGCGGGGCCCGGTCAGCCCTGGGCGGCCGCGGTCTCCAGGGCGATCCGGTCCGTACCCGCGTACACGTTCATGGAGTTGCCCCGCAGGAAGCCGACCAGGGTCAGGCCCGTCTCGGCCGCGAGGTCCACCGCGAGGGACGAGGGCGCCGACACCGCCGCGAGCACGGGGATGCCCGCCATCACGGCCTTCTGCGCCAGCTCGAACGAGGCGCGGCCCGAGACCATCAGGATCGAGCGGGACAGCGGCAGGGCCCCGTTCTGCAGGGCCCGGCCGACGAGCTTGTCGACCGCGTTGTGCCGCCCCACGTCCTCGCGGATGTCGACGAGCCGGCCCTCCTCGTCGAAGAGCGCCGCCGCGTGCAGGCCCCCGGTCCGGTCGAAGACCCGCTGGGCCTCGCGCAGCCGGTCGGGGAGCGAGGCGAGCAGCTCGGGCGTCATCCGGACCGGGGGAGTGTCGGCGATCGGGAACCGGGCCGTGGTGCGCACCGCGTCGAGGCTTGCCTTGCCGCACAGGCCGCAGGACGAGGTCGTGTAGACGTTGCGCTCCAGAGTGATGTCGGGCAGCTCGACGCCGGGCGTCGTCCGCACGTCGACCACGTTGTACGTGTTGCTGCCGTCCTCCGTGGCGCCCGCGCAGTACACGATGTTCTGCAGGTCGGCATCGGTGGCCAGGACGCCCTCGCTGACCAGGAAGCCGGCCGCGAGCGGGAAGTCGTCGCCGGGGGTGCGCATGGTGATGGCGAGCGGCTTGCCGTTCAACCGGATCTCCAGCGGTTCCTCCGCGACGAGGGTGTCGGGCCGCGTGGAGACGTGCCCGTCCCTTATCCGGATCACCTTGCGTCGTTCCGTGACTCGTCCCATGGCTCCCATTCTCCTGCATCGACGGGGCGGGGCGACGCCCGGCCCGGCGAACCATGCGGGATATTGCCTACAGTATGGAAGTCGCCGGGTTCGTCGACAAGGGCTGCGCAAAGGGGGTTCCCAACTCCCCCGCGACTGCCTACCGTTCGGGATCATGAAGCCCCCCGTCGCACCGGCCGGCTGGAGCCGCTGGCTCGTACCCCCGGCCGCGCTCGCCGTCCATCTCTCCATCGGCCAGGCCTACGCCTGGAGCGTCTTCAAGCCGCCCTTGGAGTCCGCGCTGGGGCTGAGCGGCACGCAGAGCGCGCTGCCGTTCCAGCTCGGCATCGTGATGCTCGGCCTGTCGGCCGCCTTCGGCGGCACGCTCGTCGAGCGCAACGGGCCGCGCTGGGCGATGACCGTCGCGCTGATCTGCTTCTCCTCCGGCTTCCTGCTCTCCTCGCTGGGCGCCGCCACGGAGCAGTACTGGCTGATCGTGTTCGGCTACGGATTCGTCGGCGGCATCGGCCTCGGCATCGGCTACATCTCGCCGGTCTCGACGCTGATCAAGTGGTTCCCCGACCGGCCCGGCATGGCCACCGGCATCGCCATCATGGGCTTCGGCGGCGGCGCGCTCATCGCGTCCCCGTGGAGCGCCCAGATGCTGGAGTCCTTCGGCGCGGACAGCGGCGGCATCGCGCTCGCGTTCCTGGTGCACGGGCTCGCGTACGCGGTGTTCATGACGCTCGGCGTGCTGCTGATCCGGGTCCCGGGGCCGCAGGCGCGGGCGGCGCGGCAGGGCGGGGTCACCACGGAGGCGCCCACGGCCGCGGGCCCCCAGGTCTCCGCGAAGCAGGCGATCCGCACGCCCCAGTTCTGGTGCCTGTGGGTCGTCCTGACCATGAACGTGACCGCGGGCATCGGCATCCTGGAGAAGGCCGCCCCGATGATCACGGACTTCTTCGCCGACACCAGCACCCCGGTGTCCGTGTCGGCGGCCGCGGGCTTCGTGGCGCTGCTCTCCGCCGCGAACATGGCGGGCCGCATCGGCTGGTCCTCCACCTCCGACCTCATCGGCCGCAAGAACATCTACCGCGTCTACCTCGGCGTGGGCGCCCTGATGTACCTGTTCATCGTCCTGTGGGGCGATTCCTCGAAGCCCCTCTTCGTGCTGTGCGCCCTCGTGATCCTCTCCTTCTACGGGGGCGGGTTCGCGACGATCCCCGCGTATCTGAAGGACCTCTTCGGCACCTACGAGGTCGGCGCCATCCACGGCCGGCTGCTCACCGCCTGGTCCACGGCGGGCGTCCTCGGCCCGCTCATCGTCAACTGGGTCGCCGACAGCCAGGAGAGCGCGGGCAAGCACGGCGCCAACCTGTACGGCCTCTCGCTCATGATCATGATCGGGCTGCTTGTCATCGGCTTCGTCGCCAATGAACTGGTACGTCCCGTGCACGCCCGCCACCACGTAGTCCCCGCCCCCAGGGAGCCCGCAGATGACATCGACACCGCCGCCGGAGACCGCAAGGAGCGCGCCTGAGCGGCGCGGCCTGATCGCCCTCGCCTGGCTGTGGGTCGGGCTGCCGCTCGCGTACGGCGTGTACGAACTGGTGCAAAAGTCCACACAACTGTTCACCGGGTGAATCTCCGTGACCGGCTCGGCGGCTCCATCGGAAGTCTCCAAGCGAAACGGCACTTTCCTGTCGCTGACCGCCACCCGTTACTCGTGAGTCGCTGACCAGACTGGAGGATCCGCAGCTCACGAGGGGGCCTCCATGGTCGGTTCGCGCATTGTCGGCATCGGGCACCACCAGCCCGCCAGGATCCTCACCAATGAGGAACTGGCGGGCATGGTCGACACCAACGACGAGTGGATCCGCAGTCGCGTCGGTATCCGCACCCGGCACGTCGCGGGTCCGGACGAGCCGGTCGACGAGCTCGCCGCGCACGCCGCCGCCAAGGCGCTGGCCGGCGCGGGCCTGAGCGCGGCCGACATCGATCTGGTCGTCGTCGCGACCTCCACGGCCGTGGACCGCTCCCCGAACATGGCGGCCCGCGTCGCTCACCGGCTCGGCATCCCGTCCCCGGCCGCGCTCGACCTGAACGTCGTGTGCGCGGGCTTCACGCACGCCCTCGCCACCGCCGACCACACGCTGCGCGCCGGGGCAGCGACGCGCGCCCTGGTCATCGGCGCCGACAAGATGTCCGCCGTCACCGACTGGACGGACCGCTCGACGTGCGTCCTGGTCGGGGACGGCGCGGGCGCCGTGGTCGTCGAGCCCTGCGCCGAGGGCGAGGAGCCGGGCATCGGCCCCGTCCTGTGGGGCTCGGTACCCGAGATGGGCGACGCCGTGCGCATCGAGGGCGAACCGGCCCGTTTCGCCCAGGAGGGCCAGTCCGTCTACCGCTGGGCCACCCGCTCGCTGCCGCCGCTGGCCCGCGAGGCCTGCGCCAAGGCGGGGCTCGACCCGGCCGACCTCGCCGCGGTCGTCCTCCACCAGGCCAATCTGCGCATCATCGAACCGCTCGCGGAGAAGATCGGCGCCACCAACGCCGTGATCGCCCGGGACGTCGTCGACTCCGGCAACACCTCCGCCGCGAGCGTGCCGATCGCCCTGTCGAAGCTGGTCGAGCGCGGCGAACTGGTCAGCGGTGCGCCCGCGTTGCTCTTCGGCTTCGGCGGCAACCTCTCGTACGCGGGCCAGGTGGTGCGCTGTCCATGAGGTGAACGGCAGGGTCCGGTGTACGGAATGTGACGAGGCCAACTCGCTCTAGCCGTGGCGATTGCGCTCGGTAAACTGTATTCCAAAGCCAATCCGGCACACCGCCGGAGCCGGCCGGCCGGATGCTCGAAGCCCAGGAGGGGGACCGCGATGTTGTCCACAGGACTGCCGCAGGGGGCGGTGCCCAAGCTGGAGCGCCCGGGACCACTGCGCGAGCGGGTCTACGAGGCGCTGCTCGAACTGATCACGACGCGCGCCCTGCGGCCCGGCCAGCATCTGGTCGAGAGCGAACTCGCCGGCCACCTCGGAGTCTCCCGCCAGCCGGTGCGCGAGGCGCTGCAGCGGCTGAACACCGAGGGCTGGGTGGACCTGCGCCCCGCGCAGGGCGCGTTCGTGCACGAGCCGACCGAGGAGGAGGCTGACCAACTCCTCAGCGTCCGTACGCTGTTGGAGGCCGAGGCCGCCCGGCTCGCCGCGGCCAACGCGGGCAAGACCGGCATCGCCGAGCTAGAGGCGCTGTGCGCCAAGGGCGAGCAGGCGGTCGCCGACGGGGACGTGGACCTGGTCGTCGCCACCAACGCGGAGTTCCACGCCAAGGTCATGGAACTCGCGGGCAACGTCGTCCTCGGCGAACTCGCCGGGCAGGTCGACCGCCGGGTGCGCTGGTACTACCAGCCCGTCGCCCGGCAGCGCGGCGAGCAGTCCTGGATCGAGCACCGGCAGCTGATCGCGGCTATCTCCGCGCGCGACGAGGCGAAGGCCACCGCGGTGATGCGGACGCACACCGAGCACACCCGCGAGACGTACCACCACCGCGAGCGCGACTGACGCGCTGCCCGGCCCGTGCGCCTGGTCGGCGTGCACCAGCTCGACGTAGGCGGGCGGCGCCGCGACGCCACGAAGCTTTTGCAGTACGCGCGCACCCCGTCGCCGGGTGCCGGGCGTGTGTCGGGCAGTGCGTCCTCCGGCCCGTGCCGTACGGCGGCGTCCGCGTCGGCGGCCGACTCCACGCTCCATCCCCGCAGGGTAATGAGTCGCGCGCGGTACGGGAACCGTGGTCGTCCGGCAGTGCTCCGCCCCGTCTTTGTCCTGTGGCGGGAGAAAGTTGGGAGCAATTCCCGCGCAACTTCTTCCCGTGCCGGGTGGGCGCTGCTACGTTCCCCGACGAACCACGGCACGAGCGCACGGCACCACCACCCATGAGGCCCGAAGCGGCGGGGAGGGGCACGTGAGACGCATGACGGCTCGACCGGCCAATGGGCACCAGGCGCGGCTGCTGCGGCTGCTGCGCGACGAAGGGCCCAACTCCCGCGCCCAGTTGGGCGATCAGGTGGAACTGTCGCGCTCGCGGCTTGCCGTGGAGGTGGACCGGCTCCTGGACACCGGGCTCGTGGTCGCCGACGGGCTCGCCGCCTCGCGCGGCGGCCGCCGCTCCCACAACGTCCGGCTCGCCCCCTCGCTCCGTTTCCTCGGCGTGGACATCGGCGCGACCTCGGTCGATGTCGCGGTCACCAACGCTGAGCTGGAGATCCTCGGCCACATCGCCCAGCCCATGGACGTACGCGAGGGTCCGGTCGCGATCTTCGAGCAAGTCCTCGCCATGGCGGCAAAGTTGCGGGCCTCCGGCCTCGCCGAGGGGTTCGACGGGGCGGGCATCGGTGTGCCGGGACCCGTCCGGTTCCCCGAGGGTGTCCCCGTCGCGCCGCCGATCATGCCCGGCTGGGACGGCTTCCCGGTCCGCGAGGCGCTCAGCCAGGAACTGGGCTGCCCCGTCATGGTCGACAACGACGTGAACCTGATGGCCATGGGGGAGCAGCACGCGGGCGTCGCCCGGCAGGCGAGCGACTTCCTCTGCGTCAAGATCGGCACCGGTATCGGCTGCGGCATCGTCGTCGGCGGCGAGGTCCATCGAGGCACCACCGGGTCGGCGGGCGACATCGGGCACATCCGCGTCGAGCAGGACGGCCGACAGTGCGCCTGCGGCAACAAGGGCTGCCTGGAAGCACACTTCAGCGGCGCCGCGCTCGCCCGTGACGCCGAGGCCGCCGCCCGCGACGGGAGCTCCCCGGAACTCGCCGCCCGCCTGGAGAGCGCGGGCCGGCTCACCGCCGCCGACGTCGCGGCGGCCGCCGCGGCCGGTGACACCACCTGTCTCGACCTGATCCGGGAGGGCGGCAACCGCACCGGACAGGTCATCGCGTCACTCGTCAGCTTCTTCAACCCGGGACTCGTCGTCATCGGCGGCGGCGTCACCGGCCTCGGCCACACCTTGCTGGCCGCCCTGCGCACCCAGGTCTACCGCCAGTCGCTCCCCCTGGCGACCGGCAATCTCCCCATCGTGCTCGGGGAGTTGGGGCCCACCGCCGGAGTGACCGGCGGCGCCCGACTGATCAGCGACCACCTGTTCTCACCCGCGTAAGCCCAGCCGCTCCACGCGCACCTCGTACGACGCACACCTTGTACGGCGCTCAGCCCCGCCCTGCCCTGAACCCGGTCCGCACCTGCCCCGAGGGGAACCGTCATGGGACCCGATACGGCCTTGGCACCACCGCTGCTCACCATGTCCGGCATCACCAAGTCGTTCCCCGGCGTGCGCGCCCTGGACGGCGTCGACCTGGAGGTCCAGGCCGGGGAGGTGCACTGCCTGCTCGGCCAGAACGGGGCCGGGAAGTCCACCCTGATCAAGGTCCTCGCCGGGGCGCACCAGCCCGACGACGGCGTCATCACCTGGCGCGGCGAACAGGTCGCCCTGCGCTCGCCGATCGCCGCGATGCGCCTCGGCGTCGCCACCATCTACCAGGAACTCGACCTGGTGGAGGCCCTGTCCGTGGCCGAGAACGTGTTCCTCGGACACGAGCCGACCTCCGGCGGATTCGTCGTGCGCGGACGCGCGGCCCGCGCCGAGACGGCCACGCTGCTGCGCCGGCTCGGCCACCCCGAGATCGACCCCGAGCGCCTCGTCGGCGACCTGTCCGCCGCCCATCAGCAGATCGTCTCCATGGCCCGCGCGCTCTCCCACGACGTACGGCTCATGGTCATGGACGAGCCGTCGGCGGCGCTCGACCCCGACGAGGTCGAGAACCTCTTCCGGATCGTCGGCGACCTCACCGCCCAGGGCGTCGCCGTCGTCTACATCTCCCACCGCCTGGAGGAGATCCGCCGCATCGGCGACCGTGTCACCGTCCTCAAGGACGGCCGCGCGGTGGCCGTCGGGCTGCCCGCCGAGTCCACCCCGACCCGCGACATCATCTCCCTGATGACGGGCCGCAACGTCGAGTACGTCTTCCCGGACCGGCCCAATGCCGGGCCGCACACGGATCCCGTCCTGAAGGTGCAAGGACTCACCCGCGACGGGGAGTTCGCGCCGCTCGACCTCGACATCCGGCCCGGCGAGATCGTCGGCCTCGCCGGACTGGTGGGCTCCGGGCGCTCGGAGATCCTGGAGACCATCTACGGGGCCCGAAAACCGACGGCCGGTCAGATCCACCTCGGTGGAAGGCCGTTGCGCACGGGCAGCGTACGCGCCGCCGTCCGCGCGGGGCTCGGCCTCGCTCCGGAGGAGCGCAAGGCGCAGGCCCTGATGATGCTCGAATCGGTCACCCGCAACGTCTCCGTCTCCTCCATGTCGCGCTTCTCGTACGGGGGTTGGCTGGACCGCGGCCGGGAGCGCGAGGCCGCGCGCGGCGCCACCCGCGAACTGTCGCTGAGCCCCGACGACCCCTCCATCCCGGTACGCACGCTCTCCGGCGGCAACCAGCAGAAGGCCGTGCTCGCCCGCTGGCTGCTGCGCGGCTGCCGGGTGCTGCTGCTCGACGAGCCGACCCGCGGCGTCGACGTCGGCGCCCGCGCGGAGCTGTACGCCGTGATCCGCCGGCTCGCCGACGAGGGCCTCGCCGTCCTCCTCGTCTCCAGCGAGGTCCCCGAGGTGCTCGGCCTCGCCGACCGGGTCCTGGTCCTCAGGGAGGGCCGGGTGATCCACGAGTCCCCTGCCACGGACCTGGACGAACACGGGGTCCTCGATCTGGTCCTGGAGGGCGCGCGATGACGGGCGACACGTCGAGGACGCCGGCCGAGGGGCGTGGTCCGGCGGTCGGGCCGGCAGCGGACCGTGCCCCGCACGAAGACACCCCATCGAGCCCACACCACCCGCCCGCGAAGGGAACTGGCGTCATGACGCACCCCGCCCCCGCCGCCAGCCCGGCGGCCCCCGAGGCCGCTCCGGCCAAGAACCGTCCCCGCGTCGCCCGGATGGACGTCCGAACGATCTCGCTCCTCGGCGTCCTCGCCGCGCTCGTCGTGATCGGCGGCATCACCCAGCCGGGCTCCTTCCTGGATACGGACAACCTGCAACTCGTCCTCACCCAGGCGTCCGTCATCGGCGTCGTCACCGTCGGCATGACCTTCGTGATCATCTCCGGTGGCATCGACCTCTCCGTCGGCGCGATCGTCGCCCTCGCCGGTGTCTGGGCCACCACCGTCGCCACCCAGGAGTACGGCTTCGCCGGCGTCCTGTTCACGGCGATCCTCGTCGGCGTCGGCTGCGGCCTCGTCAACGGGGTGCTGATCGCGTACGGCGGCATGGTCCCGTTCATCGCCACGCTCGCGATGCTCGCCTCCGGCCGCGGCCTCGCCCTCCAGATCACCGACGGCAAGACCCAAATGGTCACCGTGCCCGGGGTGTTGAAGCTCGGCGAGCGCGACTCGTACGTGCTCGGGATCCCGCCCCTGGTGCTGGTGTTCGTCGCGGTCACCGTGATCGGCTGGTTGGTCCTCAACCGGACCACCTTCGGCCGCCGCACCGTCGCCGTCGGCGGCAACGCGGAGGCGGCCCGCCTCGCCGGCATCGACGTACGCCGTCAGCGCCTGTACCTGTATCTGCTCTCCGGCCTGTGCTGCGGCATCGCGGCCTTCCTGCTGATCGTGCTCTCCGGCTCAGGGCAGAACACCAACGGCAACCTCTACGAACTCGACGCCATCGCCGCCGCCATCATCGGCGGCACCCTGCTCACGGGCGGCCGCGGCACCATCGTCGGCTCCGTGCTCGGCGTTCTGATCTTCACCACGATCCAGAACATCTTCGCGCTGAACAACCTGCAGAGCGACGTCCAGCAGATCGCCAAGGGCGCCATCATCGTCGTGGCGGTCCTGGTGCAGCGGCGCACGGCCAGCACTTCCCATTGAAACGCGGAAAGGGACACGCCATGCCAGAGACAACGAGCCGCCGAGGACTGATCTTCGGCGCGGCCGCGGCCGTCACCGCGGGCGGACTGCTCACCGCCTGCACCAGCAACGAGCCGAGCGACAAGAGCGACGACAAGAAGGCCGCCGACCAGCCGGTCGCCGACGAGAAGAAGGGCAAGCAGGTCACCATCGGCTTCGCGGGCCCGCAGGCCGACCACGGCTGGCTCAACGCCATCAACGACAACGCCAAGGAACGCGCCAAGAAGTACGCGGACGTCACCCTGGAGACCACCGAGGGCTCCAACGACACCGCCGCGCAGATCGGCCAGGTCGAGACCCTCATCAACAAGAAGGTCGACGTCCTCGTCGTACTGCCCGCCGACGGCAAGGCGCTGACCCAGGTCGGCCTGAAGGCGATGCGCGCCGGCATCCCCGTCGTGAACCTCGACCGCATCTTCAACACCCCGCAGGCGTACCGCTGCTGGATCGGCGGTGACAACTACGGGATGGGCCTGAGCGCCGGGCACTACATCGGCGAGCAGCTCAAGGACAAGAAGAACGCGCGGGTCGTCGAGCTCGCCGGGCTCGACAACCTCGAACTCACCAAGCAGCGCACCGAGGGCTTCGACGCCGCCCTGAAGAACTACCCGAACATCAAGAAGGTGGCCCGGCAGGCCGCCGAGTTCACGGTCGAGTCCGGACAGGCCAAGATGTCCCAGCTCCTCCAGGCCCAGAAGAACTTCGACGCCCTGTGGAACCACGACGACGACCAGGGTGTCGGCGCCCTGCGCGCCATCAAGCAGGCCGGCCGCGACGACTTCCTGATGGTCGGCGGCGCGGGCGCGCTCTCCGCGTTCGAGGAGATCAAGCAGGGCCGGGGCGTGCTGAAGGCCACCGTCCTGTACCCGCCGACCATGGCCGCCTCCGCGATCGACCTGGCCCGCGCGCTCGGCCAGGGCAAGGGCATCAGCGGCATGGCCGAGTTCGAGATCCCCGCGCACGTGACCCTGTACTCGGCCGTCGTCGACAAGAAGAACGTCGACCAGTACATGCCCACCGGCTTCAAGTGAGCCCCGCCCGTACGGCGTATCCCCCCCAGCACCGCGCGGACGAGGAGGTCTTCTGCATGGCAGGCAGCAATGGACACGACGGGGCGAGGCCCGTCCTGGGTGTCGGCATGGTCGGCTACGCGTTCATGGGCGCCGCCCACTCGCAGGGCTGGCGCACCGTGGGCCGCGTCTTCGACCTGCCGCTCACGCCCGCGCTCGCCGCGATCTGCGGCCGCGACGCCTCGGGGGTGCGGGACGCGGCGGACCGGCTCGGGTGGGCCGCGGCCGAGACCGACTGGCGGGCGCTGATCGCCCGGGACGACGTCGGCCTGGTCGACATCTGCACCCCCGGCGACAGTCACGCCGAGATCGCCGTCGCCGCCCTGGAGGCCGGCAAGCACGTGCTGTGCGAGAAGCCGCTCGCCAACTCGGTGGAGGAGGCGGAGGCGATGGCCGAGGCCGCCGAACGGGCTGCTGCCCGCGGCCAGTTGGCCATGGTCGGCTTCAACTATCGCCGCGTCCCGGCCGTCGCCCTGGCCCGCCGCATGGTCGCCGAAGGCCGTATCGGCACCCTGCGGCACGTCCGCGTCCACTACCTCCAGGACTGGCTCGTCGACCCCGCCTTCCCGCTCACCTGGCGGCTGCAGAAACCGCACGCGGGCTCCGGCGCCCTCGGTGACCTCGGCGCGCATGTCGTGGACCTCGCCCAGTACCTCGCGGGCGAACCCGTGACCGGGGTCTCCGCGCTCACCGAGACCTTCGTGCGGGAACGCCCGCTCCTGGACGGGGCGTCCTCCGGCCTCTCGGCGGCCGGGGGCGGCGAGGCGGGCACCGGGCCCGTCACCGTCGACGACGCGGCTCTGTTCACCGGCCGGTTCGCCTCCGGTGCCCTGGCCTCCTTCGAGGCCACCCGGTTCGCGACCGGCCGCAAGAACGCGCTCACCATCGAACTCAACGGCTCCCAGGGGTCGTTGGCCTTCGACCTGGAGCGCCTCAACGAACTGTCCTTCCACGACCACACCGAACCCGCCGAGCACGCCGGCTTCCGGCGGATCCTCGCCACCGAGCCCGGCCACCCCTACCTGGAGGCATGGTGGCCGCCCGGCCACGGCCTCGGCTACGAGCACACGTTCACCCACCAGGCCCGCGACCTCCTCACCGCCATCGCCGAGGGAACGCAGCCCCGGCCCTCGTTCGCCGACGGCCTCCAGGTGCAGCGCGTCCTCGCGGCGGTCGAGGAGAGCGCGGCCAAGAACTCCGTCTACACCCCGATTCCGGCCTGAGGGCCCCCGGCCCGAGAGGAGCCAGCCATGCCCCGCCCGTTCACCCTCTTCACCGGCCAGTGGGCCGACCTGCCGCTCGAAGACGTCTGCCGCATCGCCCGCGACGCCGGATACGACGGCCTCGAACTTGCCTGCTGGGGCGACCACTTCGAGGTCGACAAGGCCCTCGACGACCCCGACTACGTCAAGGGCCGGCACGCCCTGCTCGACAAGTACGGCCTCAAGTGCTGGGCCATCTCCAACCATCTGGTCGGGCAGGCCGTCTGCGACGCCATCATCGACGAACGCCACGAGGCGATCCTGCCGTCGCGGATCTGGGGGCACGGCGAGGCCGAGGGGGTACGGCAGCGGGCCGCCGCCGAGATCAAGGACACCGCACGCGCGGCCGCCGCCTTCGGCGTCGACACCGTCATCGGCTTCACCGGCTCCGCCATCTGGCACCTCGTCGCCATGTTCCCGCCCGCGCCCGAGTCGATGATCGAGCGCGGCTACGAGGACTTCGCCGAGCGCTGGAACCCGATCCTCGACGTGTTCGACGCCGAGGGCGTCCGCTTCGCGCACGAGGTCCATCCCAGCGAGATCGCCTACGACTACTGGACAACGCACAAGGCCCTGGAGGCAGTCGACCACCGGACCGCCTTCGGGCTGAACTTCGACCCCTCCCACTTCGTGTGGCAGGACCTCGACCCGGTCGGCTTCCTGTGGGACTTCAAGGACCGCATCCTGCACGTCGACTGCAAGGAGGCCCGCAAGCGCCTCGACGGCCGCAACGGCCGACTCGGCTCCCACCTCCCCTGGGGAGACCCCCGCCGCGGCTGGGACTTCGTCTCCGCCGGGCACGGCGACGTCCCCTGGGAGGACGTCTTCCGCATGCTCCGCTCCATCGACTACTCCGGGCCGATCTCCGTGGAGTGGGAGGACGCGGGCATGGACCGCCTTCAGGGCGCCCCCGAGGCCCTGACCCGCCTGAAGGCGTTCGACTTCGAACCACCCACGGCGTCCTTCGACGCGGCGTTCAACAGCTGACGCCGGGGCCACGGCCGCGCGACCCGATCCGCTGGTCGCGCGGCCGGCCGCCCCTGCCCGAAAACGGCTTTGTCCTGAGCTGGGAGAAAGCTCAACTCCCTTACGTACAAGGTCTGTTCGAACGGGACAAACGCAGCTAGCGTCCTCCCCCGAATGACCGCACGGCTCACACATGGCACTCACGGCACAGATCCCTCCGGGGCGACGGCGCGCCCCGGCGTAACGCACGACCCACCCCTCTGTCCGGAGGAACCCGTGCACAGGAAACGCCTGAGAACCCGCAACGCACTCGCCCTCATCACCGGCACCCTGCTCGCCGCCGCCTCGCTCACCTTCTCGGCGGCCGCGGCCCCCGCGCCCGTCGACTCCGCGGCCGCGGCCGAGGACTTCCAGCAGGTCACCCTCGCCAAGGGTGCCGAGGAGGTCGGCGAGCCGATGTCGCTCGCCGTCCTGCCGGACCGCAAGGTCCTGCACACCTCGCGCGACGGCGTGCTGCGCCTGACCGACGAGAACGGCACCACCAAGGTCGCCGGCAAACTCGACGTCTACACCCACGACGAAGAGGGCCTCCAGGGCGTCGGCGTCGACCCGAACTTCAGCGAGAACCGCGCGATCTACCTCTACTACGCGCCGCCGCTGGACACCCCGGCGGGCGACGCCCCGAACGACGGCACGGCCGCCGACTTCGCCCCCTTCGACGGCTACAACCGGCTCTCGCGCTTCACGCTCAACACGGACGGCACGCTCGACAAGGCCTCCGAGAAGAAGGTCCTCGACGTCCAGACCTCGCGCGGTATCTGCTGCCACGTCGGCGGCGACATCGACTTCGACAAGGACGGCAACCTGTACCTGTCGACCGGCGACGACTCCAACCCGTTCGCCTCCGACGGCTACACGCCCATCGACGAGCGCGCCACCCGCAACCCCGCCTACGACGCCAGGCGTTCGGCGGGCAACACCAACGACCTGCGCGGCAAGATCCTGCGCGTCAAGGTCGCGGACGACGGCTCGTACACCGTCCCGGACGGCAACCTGTTCGCCCCCGGCACCGACAAGACGCGCCCCGAGATCTACGCGATGGGCTTCCGCAATCCGTTCCGGATGAGCGTCGACAAGCCCACCGGCACCGTCTACGTCGGCGACTACGGGCCCGACGCGGGCACCGCCGACCCGAAGCGGGGTCCCGCGGGACAGGTCGAGTTCGCCCGCGTGACGAAGGCCGGGAACTTCGGCTGGCCGTACTGCACCGGTGACAACGACGCCTACGCGGACTACGACTTCGCGACCGGCGCCTCCGGCTCGAACTTCGACTGTGCGGCGCCGAAGAACACCTCGCCGCACAACACCGGCCTCACCGACCTGCCACCCGCGCAGGCCGCCTGGATCCCCTACGACGGCGGCTCCGTACCCGAGTTCGGCTCCGGCTCCGAGTCCCCGATGGGTGGCCCGGTCTACCGCTACGACGCCGCCAACACCTCCCCGGTGAAGTTCCCCGAGGCGTACGACGGTGACTTCTTCGCCGGCGAGTTCGGCCGCCAGTGGATCAAACGGATCGAGCAGGACGCCGACGGCAAGGTCACCTCGATCAACCCGTTCCCCTGGACCGGCACCCAGGTGATGGACATGGCCTTCGGCCCCGACGGCGCGCTGTACGTCCTCGACTACGGCCTCTCCTGGTTCGGCGGCGACGAGAACTCCGCCCTGTACCGCATCGAGAACGCCACCGACGGACACTCGCCGACCATCGACGCCAAGGCCGACAAGACCTCCGGCCAGGCGCCCCTGAAGACGCGGTTCACCTCCACCGCCTCGGACGCCGACGGTGACGCGCTCACGTACTCCTGGAACTTCGGCGACGGCACCACCGGTACCGGCGCCTCGCCCAGCCACACCTACAAGAAGAACGGCACCTACACCGCGACCGTGACCGCCAAGGACGCCACGGGCCGCACCGGCAGCGCCGATGTGCACCTCACCGTCGGCAACACCGCGCCCAAGGTGACCCTGGAACTGCCTGCCGACGGGCAGCTGTTCACCTTCGGCGACAAGGTCTCGTTCAAGGTGAAGGTCACCGACCCCGAGGACGGGGCGATCGACTGCTCCAAGGTCAAGGTCACGCACGTTCTCGGCCACGACAGCCACGGCCACCCGATCACCTCGGCCACCGGCTGCTCCGGCACCATCCAGACCAGCGCCGACAGCGAGCACGACCCGAACGCCAACGTCTTCGGTGTCTTCGACGCCGAGTACACCGACAAGGGCGCGAACGGCCAGCCGGCGCTCACCACGCACGACCAGGCCGTCACGCAGCAGAAGCACCGCCAGGCCGAGCACTACGGCGACTCGAAGGGTGTGTCGGTCGTCGGCCACGAGTCGGCGAACGGCGGCAAGGCCGTCGGCACCATCGAGAACGGCGACTGGATCTCCTTCAAGCCCTACGCGATCGGCAACGCCAAGTCCCTGAAGGCGCGCGTCGCCTCCGCCGGCAACGGCGGCACCCTGGAGATCCGCACCGGCTCGGCCACCGGCCGGCTCGTCGGCAGCGCCAAGGTCGCACCCACCGGCTCCACGGAGACGTACGCCGACGTCACCACCGCCATCAGCAAGCCGCCCACCAAGAGCACCACGCTCTACCTCGTCTTCAAGGGCGGCAGCGGCAAGAACCTGTTCGAGATCGACGACTTCACCTTCACCACGAGCTGAGAGGAGCAGGACAGCATGCGCAGCACCCTCCGCATCGGCCTCGCGACGGCCGCCGCCGCCCTGCTCGTCGGCGGGCTCACGGTCCCGGCCACCTCGGCGCCCGACGGCGCCGGGGCCCGGGACCGGGTCCTGGTCTTCTCCAAGACCGCCGCCTTCCGCCACGACTCCATCCCCGAGGGCATCGCGGCCCTGAAGGAACTCGGCGCCGCCGACCGGCTCGCCGTCGACACCACCGAGGACGCGAGCGCCTTCACCCCGGGCAACCTCGCCCGCTACAAGGCCGTCGTGTTCCTCTCCACCACCGGCGACGTGCTCGACGCCGCCCAGCAGAAGGCTTTCGAGGGCTACGTCGCCAAGGGCGGCGGCCACCTGGGCGTGCACGCCGCCGCCGACACCGAGTACGACTGGGACCACTACGGCGGCCTCGTCGGCGCCTGGTTCCAGGGGCACCCGGCGATCCAGCCGGCCACGCTCCGCGTCGAGGACCACAAGCATCCGGCGACGCGCGAGCTGCCGGACGCCTGGCAGCGCACCGACGAGTGGTACAACTACCGCTCCAACCCGCGGGACAAGGTGCACGTCCTCGCGTCCCTCGACGAGACGACGTACAGCGGCGGCACCATGAACGGCGACCTTCCCCAAGCTCTCCGACACGCTCCGAGCAGGGGAGACCCCACTATCGCCTGGTGCCAGAACTACGGCGGCGGCCGGGCCTTCTACACCGGCGGCGGACACACCAAGGAGTCCTACGCCGACCCCGCGTTCCGCGGCCATCTGCGCGGCGGCCTGCGGTACGCCACCGGGAAGGTCGCCGCCAACTGCCGCCCGAACACCGGCTACCGGGACTTCTTCAACGGAGAGACGCTCGACGGCTGGAAGCAGGCGGGACCCGGCGGCTTCGCCGTGGACCCGGCGAAGGGGGCCCTCGACTCCCAAGGCGGCATGGGCCTGCTCTGGTACCAGGCCAAGGAGCTGCACTCGTACTCCCTCAAGCTCGACTGGAAGATGTCGAGCGCCGACGGCGACGACAACTCGGGTGTCTTCGTGGGCTTCCCGGCCTCCGACGACCCCTGGTCGGCCGTCGACAAGGGCTACGAGATCCAGATCGACGCCACCGACGCACCCGACCGCACCACCGGCGCGGTCTACTCCTTCCAGTCCGCCGACCTCGCCGCCCGCGACAAGGCCCTGAAGCCGCCGGGGGAGTGGAACTCCTACGAGATCAAGGTGCGGGGCGAACGCCTCCAGGTGTTCCTCAACGGAGTCGAGGTCAACGACTTCACCAACAAGGACCCCGAACGGAGCCTGACCGACGGCTACATCGGTCTGCAGAACCACGGCGACTCCGACCAGGTGTCCTTCCGCAAGATCCGCCTGAAGGAACTCAACCCCACGTCCGGCCCGGGCGCGCTGCCCGGCGCGGGCTACTAGGACGGCGGCGGGCGAGGGACGCCGGACCCCCGCCCGCCGCCTTGCCCCGCCCCGCCCGGCGGGGCACCCACTGGCTGCACGCTCGACTAGGAGGCTGCCCATGTCCGCCGGACCGTCCTGCCCTCCGTCCGCACCCGGACCGCGGTTCGGGGTGTGGCTGATCGGGGCCCGCGGCTCCGTCGCCACCACGGCCGTCGCCGGCTGCGCCGCACTTGGCGCCGGGCTGCATCCGCCCTCCGGGATGGTCACGGAGACCGAGCCGTTCACCACGGCGGCCCTGCCTGCCCTGACCTCGCTCGTCTTCGGCGGCCACGACACCCTCGACTGCCCGCTGCCCAAGCGCGCCGAGCAGCTCGCCGCCGGGGGAGTGCTGCCGCACGGACTGCCGGGCGCGGTGGGCGCCGAACTCGCCGCCGCCGACCGGGAGATCAGACCCGGCGGGCCGCTCCCCGGCGACGGCCGCACCCAGGACGAGCTGATCGCCGCCTTCACCGCCGACATCCAGTCCTTCGTGCGACGCCACGCCCTGGCCGGGGCCGTCGTCGTCAACGTCGCCTCCACCGAGGCGGCACCCGGCGGCGACGACCTCCCGGCCAGCTCCCTGTACGCGGCGGCGGCCCTGCGCGCCGGCCTCCCGTACATCAACTTCACCCCCTCCACGGGACTCCACCACCCCTCTCTCCAGCGCGCGGCCCGCACCGCGGGCGTGCCCTTCGCGGGCCGCGACGGCAAGACCGGGCAGACCCTGCTGCGGTCCGTGCTCGGCCCGATGTTCCGCAGGCGCGCGCTCGACGTGCGCGCCTGGTCGGGCACCAACCTCCTCGGCGGCGGCGACGGCGCGGCCCTCGCCGACCCGGCCGCGGCTGCCGCGAAGAACGCCGGCAAGGAACGTGTCCTCGCCGACACCCTCGGCACCGTCCCTCAGGGCGAGGTCCACATCGACGACGTCCCGGCGCTCGGCGACTGGAAGACGGCCTGGGACCACATCGCCTTCGACGGCTTCCTCGGCGCCCGGATGACCCTCCAGACCACGTGGCAGGGCTGCGACTCGGCCCTCGCCGCGCCCCTCGTCCTCGACCTGGCCCGCCTGCTGCTGCGCGCCGCGCGGGCCGGACTGACCGGCCCCCGCCCCGAGCTGGGCTTCTACTTCAAGGACCCCGACCCCGGTGCGTCCTGCGACCTGGACCATCAGTACGAGGCGCTGCTCGCCTTCGCGGACCGTCTGCGGGACGGTGCGGCGTGAGCGGGGAGGGTGTGGGGCCGGGGACGCGGGTGCCGGAGTCACGAGGCCGCGCCTGGGTCGAACTCCTGCGGCTCCCGGCCCTGTTCACGGTGCCCGGCGATGTCCTGGCCGGTGCGGCCGCCACGGGATCCCGCCCCGGCCGCGGCACGCTCCTGGCAGCCGGCGCCTCCGTCAGCCTGTACGCCGCGGGCATGGCCCTCAACGACTGGGCCGACCGGGACGAGGACGCCCGCGACCGCCCGCACCGCCCGCTGCCCTCCGGCCGCGTCCGGCCCGCCCACGCCCTGGCGGCGGCGGGCGCGCTGACCGGCGCGGGCCTCGCCCTGGCCTGCCGCGCCAACCGGACGACCGGCGCGGTGGCCGCGGCGCTCGCGGCGACGGTGTGGGCGTACGACCTGCGCCTCAAGGACACCCCGGCGGGCCCGGCGGCGATGGGCACGGCCCGGGGACTCGACCTGCTGCTGGGCGCGGCGGCCTCGGCCCCGGTCGCCGACCACGGCCCCCTGGGCCCGGCCCTCACGGCGGCCACCACCCTTGCCGTCCACACGGCGGCGGTCACCACGGTCTCCCGCAACGAAACCCAGGGCGGCGACATCGTCGCCCCGCTGACGGCGCTGGCCACGGCGACCACCATCGCGGCAACCCTCCTCACCGCGCGTGCCCGGGGCTCGCGCCCCCTTGCGCACACCGCGGGCCGAACCGCGGGCGCCGCCCGCCTCGGCGTCGCCCTCCCTGCCGCCGCATACGCCACCACGGCCCTGCGCCCCCTCTTCCACGCCGCCCTCAACCCCTCGCCCCCGCTCACCCAACGCGCCGTAGGCGCCGGCATCCGCGCGCTCGTCCCCCTCCAATCCGCGCTGGCCGCCCGCTCCGGCGCCCCCGTGACCTCGCTCGCCACCCTCGCCCTCGCGCCCCTGGCCCGCCGCTTCGCGAAGAAGGTGAGCATCACGTGACCGCCACCGCAGCCGCGCCGGTCCCACCGCGCTGGGGCTACGGCACCAACGGCCTCACCGACCTGCGCCTCGCCGACGCCCTCGGCCTCCTCGCCGACCTCGGCTACGACGGTGTCGGGCTCACCCTCGACCACATGCACCTCGACCCGCTCGCCCCGGACCTGGCGGCCCGCACCCACGAGGTGTCCCGCGCCCTCGAACGGCACCGGCTGTCGGTCACCGTCGAGACCGGCGCCCGCTACGTTCTCGACCCACGCCGCAAACACGGCCCCTCCCTCCTCGACCCGGACGCCGACGCCCGGTCCGCCCGTGTCCGACTGCTGCTCCGCGCCGTCCAGGTCGCCGCCGACCTGGGCGCCCACGCGGTGCACTGCTTCAGCGGCGGCACCCCCGCAGGCACCGACCCGGACACCGCCTGGAAGCGCCTCGCCGCGGCCCTGACTCCCGTACTGGAGGCCGCCGACGCCGCCGGTGTCCCGCTGGCCATCGAGCCCGAACCCGGCCACCTCCTCGCCACGCTCGCCGACTTCCACCGGCTGCGCCGCGACCTGGGCAGCCCCGAAGTCCTCGGACTGACCCTCGACATCGGGCACTGCCAGTGCCTGGAACCCCTGCCTCCCGCCGACTGCGTCCGCGCGGCGGCGCCCTGGCTGCGGCACGTGCAGATCGAGGACATGCGCCGGGGCGTCCACGAGCATCTGCCGTTCGGGGAAGGGGAGATCGACTTCCCGCCCGTGCTCGACGCCCTCGCCGCCATCGGCTACCAGGGCCTGACCGTCGTCGAACTGCCCCGGCACTCCCACGCGGGCCCCCAACTGGCAGCCCGTTCCCTCGACTTCCTGCGCTCCGTGGCCCGACCCGCACCGCGAGGAGGAGGCACACCATGACGTACGGCACCGGCACCGGCACCCTCCCGGACCTCGGCACCGTCCGCGCACGCCTCGGCGCCACGCTGGACGCCACTGCCCGCGCCTGGCTGCACGCGGCGCTCACCGGCGCGAGCGCCCGGCCCGACACCCAACCATACGAACACCGGCTAGCCGCTTGGCAGTTGAGGTTCGCCGAAGCGGGACGCCGCGTCGGCGACGAGCACGCGGACGCCGCCCGGCTCCTGCTGCTGCACGCCGCCCGCGCCGACACCGCCACCCTCACCGTGCTGTACACCCAGGGCACCGCCGCCGAACGCCGTGCCGTACTGCTCGCCCTGCCGCATCTCGTGGCAGGACCGGACGCCCTTCCGCTGGTCGAGGACGCCCTGCGGGCCAACGACACCCGCCTGCTGACCGCCGCCGTCGGGCCGTACGCCGCCGCCCATCTGCCCGCCCACGCCTGGCGGCACGCCGTCCTCAAGTGCCTGTTCACCGGCGTGCGGGCGGACGCCGTGGCGGGCCTCGCCGAGCGCGCCCGCGGCGACGGCGAACTCGTCCGCATGCTGGGCGACTTCGCCGACGAACGCACCGCCGCCGGACGGCCCGTCCCCGACGACCTGCACCGCGTCCTGGCCCTCAGCGCGCCCGAGTCCCCGACGCACGGCCGGCCCGACCCCCACGGCAAGGAGTCCTGATGCGCCTCTTCGACCCCCACATCCACATGACCTCGCGCACCACCGACGACTACCAGGCGATGCGCGCCGCCGGAGTGCGGGCCCTGGTGGAGCCGGCCTTCTGGCTCGGCCAGCCCCGCACCTCGCCCGCCTCCTTCTTCGACTACTTCGACGGGCTGCTCGGCTGGGAGCCGTTCCGCGCCGCCCAGTACGGCATCGCGCACCACTGCACGATCGCCCTCAACCCCAAGGAGGCGAACGACGCGCGCTGCGTGCCCGTCCTTCACGAGCTGCCCCGCTACCTCGTGAAGGACGGCGTCGTCGCCGTCGGCGAGATCGGCTACGACTCCATGACCCCCGCCGAGGACACCGCGCTCGCCGCCCAGCTGCAACTGGCCGCCGACCACGAGCTCCCCGCCCTCGTGCACACCCCGCACCGCGACAAGCTCGCCGGCCTCCGCCGCACCCTCGACGTCGTCCGGGAGTCCGCGCTGCCCGTCGAGCGGGTCCTGATCGACCACCTCAACGAGACCACCGTCAAGGAGGCCAAGGACTCCGGCGCCTGGCTCGGCTTCTCCGTCTACCCCGACACCAAGATGGACGAAGCGCGGATGGTGGACATCCTGCGCACCCACGGCCCGGAGAAGGTCCTCGTCAACTCCGCGGCCGACTGGGGCAACAGCGACCCCCTCAAGACCCGCAAGGTCGCCGACGCCATGCTCGCCTCGGGCTTCGGCGACGACGACGTCGACCGCGTGCTGTGGCGCAACCCGGTCGCCTTCTACGGGCTGAGCGGACGGCTGCGGATCGACCTCCCGACGACGGAACCCGCCACCACGCATGAAGGCAACTCGATCCTGCGCGGCGGTGAGTGACCCATGCGCTTCCGGCACCCCGACGGCTCCACCGTCCACCTCGCGTACTGCACCAACGTGCACCCCGCCGAGACCCTCGACGGCGTCCTCGCCCAACTGCGCGACCACTGCGAACCCGTGCGCAAACGCCTCGGCAGGGACCGGCTCGGCATCGGCCTGTGGCTCGCGAAGGACGCCGCCCGCGCCTTGATCACCGACCCCACGGCGCTGCGCGGACTGCGCGCCGAACTCGACCGGCGCGGCCTCGAGGTCGTCACCCTCAACGGCTTCCCCTACGAAGGGTTCGGCGCCGCCGAGGTCAAGTACCGCGTCTACAAGCCGGACTGGGCCGACGAGGAACGCCTCGCCCACACCGTCGACCTGGCCCGGCTGCTCGGCACCCTGCTGCCCGCCGACGCCGCCGAGGGCACCGTCTCCACCCTGCCGCTCGCCTGGCGCACCGCCGTCGACCCGCGGCGGGCCGAGCGTGCCCGCGACGCCCTGCGGACTCTCGCCGAACGCCTCGACACCATCGAGGAGTTGACCGGGCGGTCGATCCGCATCGGCCTCGAACCCGAACCCGGCTGCACCGTCGAGACCACCGGCGACGCCATCGGCCCGCTCACCGACGTCGCCCGCACCGACCGCGTCGGCCTGTGTCTGGACACCTGCCATCTCGCCACCTCCTTCGAACAACCCGGCGCCGCGCTCGACGCCCTGACCGCAGCCCGCATCCCCGTCGTGAAGGCGCAGCTCTCTGCCGCCCTCCATGCCGAACACCCCCATCTGCCCGAGGTCCGCTCCGCGCTCGCCGCCTTCGACGAGCCGCGCTTCCTGCACCAGACCCGCGCCCGCGCCGACGGCACCCTGCACGGCGTCGACGACCTCGGCGAGGCGCTGGCCGGCACGGCCGACGGACAGGGCCTGCCGCAGGGCGTGCCCTGGCGGGCCCACTTCCACGTCCCGCTGCATGCGGCTCCCGCCGCGCCTCTCACCTCCACGCTCGATGTTTTGAAGGACACGTTGAGCCGGCTTGTCGGGGGTGTGCGGCCGCTCACGCGGCACCTTGAGGTGGAGACGTATACGTGGCAGGCGCTGCCGCCCGCATTGCGGCCGCGTGGGCGGGCGCAACTCGCCGATGGCATCGCCGCGGAACTCGCCCTGGCACGTGACCTGTTGACCGACATCGGCCTCAAGGAACTGCCATGACCTCCGCTCCCACGCCACGGGGCTCTGCCCCGGACCCCGCTCCTCAATCCCCGGCTGGGCTTGATGTGCCCACCCGAACACAAGGGCCCGCCACCCCCCTGCTCGTCCTCGACATCGTCGGCCTCACCCCCCGCCTGCTCGACCACATGCCGCGCCTCAAGGAACTCGGTCAGGACGGATCCCGCGCCCCGCTCGGCACCGTGCTGCCCGCCGTCACCTGTGCCGCCCAGTCCACCTTTCTGACCGGCACGATGCCCGCCGAGCACGGCATCGTCGGCAACGGCTGGTACTTCCGCGAGCTCGGCGACGTGCTGCTGTGGCGGCAGCACAACGGTCTCGTCGCGGGCGACAAGCTCTGGGACGCCGCTCGCCGCGTCCACCCCGGGTACACGGTCGCCAACATCTGCTGGTGGTACGCCATGGGCGCCGACACCGACATCACCGTCACCCCCCGTCCCGTCTACTACGCCGACGGCCGCAAGGAACCCGACTGCTACACCCGGCCCCCGGACCTGCACGACGAACTCACCAACAAGCTCGGCACGTTCCCCCTGTTCCACTTCTGGGGGCCGGGCGCCGACCTCGTGTCGAGCCGGTGGATCGTCGACGCCACCCGCCACGTCCTGGACACCCGGCACCCCGATCTGATCCTGAGCTACCTCCCGCATCTCGACTACGACCTCCAGCGCTACGGGCCCGACGACCCGCGCTCCCACCGCGCGGCCGCCGAACTCGACGCCGTCCTCGCCCCGCTCCTGGACGACGCCCGCGCCGAAGGCCGCACCGTCGTCGCCCTGTCCGAATACGGCATCACCCGCGCCGACCGCCCCGTCCACATCAACCGGGCGCTGCGCCGCGCGGGACTGCTCGAGGTGCACACGCAGGACGGCATGGAGTACCTCGACCCGATGGCCTCCCGCGCCTTCGCCGTGGCGGACCACCAGATCGCGCACATCTACGTACGCCGTCCCGAGGACCTCGACGCCACCCGTGCCGCGCTCGCCGATGTGCCCGGCATCGAGCAGCTCCTCGACGACGAGGGCAAGAAGGCGCACCAGCTCGACCATCCGCGCTCCGGCGAACTCGTCGCCGTCGCCGAGGCCGACGCCTGGTTCACGTACTACTACTGGCTCGACGACGCCCGCGCGCCCGACTTCGCTCAGCTCGTCGAGATCCACCGCAAACCCGGCTACGACCCGGTCGAACTCTTCATGGACCCCCTCGACCCCTATGTGAAGGTCAAGGCGGCCACCGCCCTCGCCCGCAAGAAGCTCGGCATGCGCTACCGCATGGCGGTCGTCCCGCTGGACGCCTCACCTATTCGCGGCAGCCACGGCCGGCTCCCGGCGAGCGAAGAAGAAGGTCCGCTCATCCTGTGCTCCACCCCCCACGCGTTCTCCGGCCGCGTCGCGGCCACCGAAGTGAAAGCCCTGCTCCTCGAACTGACAGGAGGAGCAGTTACTGAGAGTGAAGCACACGCCACTGACAACGCCCGGACCGAGAGAAGGCACCCGTGACCGAACTCCACCGCACCGCCGCCGCCGAGGCGCTCGCGGCCGACGCGGCAGCAGGCCCCGACGAGGCCCTCAGATCCCGCCTCGGCATCAACCGCCGCCGCTTCCTCAGCACCTGCACCGCGGCCGCCGGCGCCGCCATCGCCGCGCCCGTGTTCGGCGCGGCACCCGCCCTCGCCCAGCCGGCGACCGGCTCCTCCTCCGGCGGCGGCCTCGGCACCAGGCTGGTCCCCGCCGACAAGCGCGGCATCATCCTCTACACCGTGCGCGACGCCACCGGCCGCGACCCGCTGAGCAGCGATCTGCCCTCCGGCTTCCGCGAGGTGTTCAAGGAGCTGGCCCGCTACGGGTACAAGCAGGTCGAGTTCGCCGGTTACGGCCAGCATGCCAACGCGCCCGGAGGTGCGAACCTGGAGTCCGTCGCGGGCGCCAAGCTGCTGCGTTCATGGCTCGACGAGTACGGCCTGCGCGCCCAGGGCAACCACGGGTTCATCCCGTCGTCCTGGCCGCTCACGCAGGCCGACACCGACCAGTTCAAGAAGCACCTGGAGATCGCGAACATCCTCGGCATGGACCACATGGGCACCGGCGGCGACCCCACCGGCAGCTCGTACAAGGCGGACTGGGACGTCGCCGCCGACAAGTGGAACGCGCTGGGGCGGATCGCGGGCCGCGCGGGCCTCAAGCTCTACACGCACAACCACGACGCGGCGTACGGCTTCCTGATCGACGGCGGGCCGCTCGACGACCAGGGCAGGCCCACCCGCAGCTCCGGCATCCGCAAGCTGGAGTACTTCCTGCGGATCAGTGACCCGAAGACGGTGTGGCTGGAGATGGACATCTTCTGGGCGCACGTGGCCCAGTACAAGTTCCACACCTACACCGCGCACGACGGCTCCACCCGCGAGAATTTCTTCGACCCGGCCGCCCTGGTCGTCGCCCACAACGCGCGCTACCCGCTCTTCCACGCCAAGGACGGCACCCGCAACGACACTAACGGCATGGGCTACGACATGGTGCCCTTCGGTGAAGGTGTCATCGACTACCGGACGTTCTTCAAGCGGGTCGGCGCCCGCAACTACCGCAATCCGATGGTCGAGCAGGACAACGCGCCCAGCGCCACCGTCCCCGGCCAGTCCCTGACCCACGCGCGGATCGGCTACGACAACCTGGCGGCCCTGCGCAAGTAGCCCCGCAGGAGCGGCACATGAGTGGGGCCCGGCCTGATGGCCGGGCCCCACTCAACTGTCGCGTCTGCTTTACGTGATCATGTCAATGGCACCGCCTTCTCGTTCCGCCCCGGCTGCCGCAGCAGGAGCGCGACGAGCGCCGACAGCATTGAGATCCCGCCGGCCAGGGCGTACGCCCCGTTGTAGCCCCAGGCGCCGACCACCATCGAGCCGAGGCCGCCGCCGAACAGGCCGCTGATGAGCTTGCCGCTGTACACCAGGCCGTAGTTGGTGGCGTTGTAGTTCTCCCCGAAGTAGTCCGGGGTCAGCGCCGCGAACATCGGGTAGAAGGCGCCGCCACCGAAGCCGGACAGGAACGCGAAGACCAGGAACAGCCACTCGCTGCGGACGTCGCCCGCCCAGATGATGCCGAACTGGGCGAGACCGAGGACGACGATCACGAGGATCAGGCTCGCCTTGCGGCCCCACAGGTCCGACATCCAGCCGACCACGGCTCGTCCGACGCCGTTGATGACCGCCATGACACCCATCGAGGAGGCGGCGACCAGCGGACCGAAGCCGACCTCCTTGGCGAAGTCGACCTGGAAGGAGATGCCGAAGATCGACACACCTGCCGTCAGGACCAGGCTCAGCCACATCAGCGGCAGCTGGCCCGTCTTGATGGCCTCCATGGGCGTGAACTGCCGTACCGCGGGCGGGTTCTTGGCGAGAGCCTTCTCGCTCTTGCCCGAGCCCGACGTGGCGAGCGGGTCGACCTCCGAGGGCCACCAGTTCCTCGGCGGGTCCCGGAAGAAGAACGCACACACCAGCACGACGACCAGTACATAGATGCCGATCATGTCGAGCACCCGGTGGTAGTTCGATGTGTCGAAGGCGTAGTTGAAGATGAAGATGAACGGAAGCGAGCCGTAGGCGAAGCCTCCGTTGACGAAACCTGTCCTGCCGCCTTTGCGTTCGGGGTACCACTTGCCGACCATGTTGATGCAGGTCGCGTACACGAACCCGGAGCCGAGTCCGCCGATCACGCCGAATCCGACGATGGCCAGCCACACGTTGTGCAGGTGCGAGAGGGCCAGGAACCCGATCATGCACAGGAAGGCGCCCACGTACATGGCGCGGCGGGCCGGCATGATGCCCTTCTCGCGGAGCCAGCCCGCCGGGAACGCCACACCTGCCTGGAAGAACACCCAGACACTCAGGATCCAGAAGGTGTTGGACTGCGTCCAGCCGTGCGCCGCGGACAAGGTGTCCTCGGCGGACCCGTAGGCGTACTCGGAGACACTGATGGCCATCATCGCGACCCATGGCAAATACACCATGAACTTGCGGGAGTGGCCGAGGATGTCCCGGTCGGTCTCGCCCACGCGATAGATCCGGCCGTGGTCGTCGGTTATTTCTCGGTACCGGCTCCCCGTAGCCGGTGCCGTATTGCTAGCGGAGACAGGTTCCGCCGTCATATCAAGCCATCTCCTCACCAAGGGGGTGTGGGTTGGGGTGGACCCCACGCTTCTTTGGCCTACCGGGCGGGGACAGGAAGATCGCCACGAAGCCGGCGAAGAGCGAGATGCAGCCGGCCAGGATGAACGCACCCGAGTGTCCCCAGGCCCCGACGACGACGGACCCCATGCCCGCGCCGAGCCCCGAGACAAGCTTTGAGCTGTAGACCATGCCGTAGTTGGTGGCGTTGTTGTTCTCACCGAAGTAGTCCGCGGTCAGGGCCGCGAACATCGGGAAGATCGCGCCGCCACCGAAGCCGGAGATCGCGGAGAAGATCAGGAACATCGCGAGGATCTGCTCCGACGCCGACCAGATGATGCCGAACTGGGCGAGGCCCAGGATCACGCAGACCGCAAGGAGACACTGCTTGCGGCCGTACCGGTCGGACAGCCAGCCGATGACACCGCGACCGGTGCCGTTGACGACTGCCTTGAGTGACATCGCGGTGGCCACGATTCCGCCGGCGAAGCCCGCTTCCTTGCCGATGTCGACCTGGAAGGCGATGCCGAAGATGTTCACACCCGACGTACAGGCCAGGCAGAACCACATCAGCGCGACCCGGCCCGTCTTCCATGCCTCCATGGGGGTGTACTGCTTGACGGCCGGCGGGTTCTTCTCCAGCGACCGGCGTGCCCGCGGGTCCTCCGGAGGGTTGAGCGGGTCGATGTTCGCCGGCCACCAGTTCTTCGGCGGGTCCTTGAAGAAGGACCCGGCCACGGCGACCATCGTGGCGAGCAGGACACCCACCGAGACCAGCACCCAACGGAAGTTGGTCAGGTCCATGAACCCGGTGAACAGGAACACGAACGGGACCGAGCCGTAGGCGAAGCCTCCGTTGACGAAGCCCGTCTTGCCGCCCCTGCGCTCCGGGTACCACTTGCCGACCATGTTGACGCAGGTCGCGTACACCATGCCGGCGCCCATACCGCTGAAGACGCTGAAGCCGATGTAGGCGACGATGACGTGCGGTGCGAAGGCCAGCGACAGATAGCCGAGGAAGGTGCCCACGGCGCCGAGCATCATGGCCCAGCGGGCCGGCAGTTTGCCGCTCTCCCTCAGCCTGCCCGCAGGCATGGCCACCGCCGCCTGGAAGAACACCCAGACGGTCATCATCCAGAAGATGTGTCCGCTGTTCCAATGGTGTGCGGTGTGCAGGGTGTCCTCTGCGGACGCGAACGCGTACTCCGCGGACGAGATGCCCATCATGCCCACCCAGGGCAGGATGACCATCCACTTGCGTCCGCGACCCATGATGTCGATGTCGCTCTCGCCAACCCGGTACATCCGGCCGTTGGCGTCCGTCACCTCCCTGTAGGGGACGGAACTCGGCAGATCGGTTGTTGTCATGTCGATCGTTTCCCTTGCGTCGAAAGATCTGGGCAGCGCCCCCTGTCCAAATTTCTTTCGTGTGCGCACGGGGCCCGGGCCCGGCCGGCGCGCACCGCCGGCCGGACCCGCCGGTCGGCTACGTCATCGACCGCCCCCCAACTTCCCCGCCGCGCGGGCCCACTTGTACTTCGCGCCGAGCACCGCGACGGGCTTCTCGGTCGTGTACGGGTACGCGACCACACCCCGGTCGAAGAGGTACTGGCACGCCTCCTCGACCTCGACGTCGCCGGCCAGCGAGGCCACCACGGGCTTCTCGATGCCGCGCTCCCGGAACTCCTGGACGACGCGCGCCGTCACCTCCGCGAACACCATGGGCGGGGTGACGATGGTGTGCCAGTAGCCGAGCACCAGCGAATGGATCCGCGGGTCCTCCAGGCCGAGCCGGATCGTCGCCTCGTACGTCGACGGGGGCTCGCCGCCCGTGATGTCGACGGGGTTGCCCGCGGCGCCGAACGGCGGGATGAACTTCCGGAAGGCCGCGTCCAAGTCGGCCGGAATCTCCATGAGTTCGAGCCCGTTGTCCATCACGGCATCGGACAGCAGCACACCAGAACCGCCGGCCCCCGTGATGATCACGACGTTGTCGCCCTGGGGAGTCGGAAGCACCGGCAGCGCCCGCGCGTACTCCAGCATGTCGTTCAGGCCCGGCGCCCGGATGACACCGGCCTGCTTGAGGATGTCGTCGTACACCGCGTCGTCGCCCGCGAGCGCGCCGGTGTGCGAACCGGCCGCCTTGGCGCCCGCCGCCGTGCGGCCCGCCTTCAGGACGACGACCGGCTTCTTCGGCACGGTCTCGCGCGCGGCCTGCACGAAGGCGCGCCCGTCCTTGAGGTCCTCCAGGTGCATCGCGATGCAGTCGGTGTTGGGGTCCTCGCCGAACCACGTGAGCAGGTCGTCCTCGTCGAGGTCCGACTTGTTGCCGAGCCCGACGATGGCCGAGACACCCGTCTTGGTGGTGCGCGCGAAGCCCAGGATGGCCATGCCGATGCCACCGGACTGACTCGTGAGGGCGACGCCGCCCTTCACGTCGTACGGCGTGCAGAACGTGGCGCACAGGTCCTGCCACGTCGAGTAGTAGCCGTAGATGTTCGGGCCGAGCAGCCGCACCCCGTACTGTTCGGCGATCCGCACGATCTCGTCCTGGAGCTCGTGCTCGCCGGTCTCGGCGAACCCGGAGGGGATGAGCACCGCGTTCGGGATGCCCTTGCGGCCCACCTCCTCCAGGGCCGAGGCCACGAACTTGGCGGGGATCGCGAAGATCGCGACATCCACGTCGCCCGGGACGTCCGTGACACTCTTGTACGCCTTGCGGCCGAGGATGTCGTCGGCCTTCGGGTTCACCGGATGGATCTCGCCGGAGAAGCCGCCGTCGATGAGGTTGCGCATCACCGAGTTGCCGATCTTGCCCTGCTCGTTCGAGGCGCCGATCACGGTGATGGAGGACGGCTGCATCAGCCGCCGCATGGAGGTCAGGATCTCCTCGCGGCTGTAGGTGCGCCGCTGCTTCTGCTCGCCCTCGGCGAGGATCACGCGGATGTCGGCGGCGAGCGCGCCCTTCGGGCTCGCGATCACCGGGTTGAGGTCGACCTCGGCTATCTCCGGGAAATCCGAGACCAGTTGGGACACGCGGCGGATCTGCTCGGCGAGCGCCTCGCGGTCGACGCCCTTGGCGCCGCGCACGCCGCGCAGCACCTCCGCCGCCTTGATCGAGTCGAGCATGTCGAGGGACTCGTCCGCCGACACCGGCGCGAGCCGGAAGGTGACGTCCTTCAGTACCTCGACGAGGACACCGCCGAGTCCGAAGGCGACGACCTTGCCGAAGGTCGGGTCGGTGACGGACCCGACGATGACCTCCTGGGTGTCGGGCCCGGTGGGCAGCAGCTCCTGGACCTGGATACCGGTGATGCGGGCGGCGGCGTCGTAGGCATGCGCGTTGTCGACGATCCGCTGGTACGCGTCCCGTACGGCGGCCTCGCCCTCGACCCCCACGACGACGCCGCCGGCGTCGGTCTTGTGCAGGATGTCGGGCGAGACGATCTTGAGCACCACGGGTCCGCCGAAGCGGGCCGCGGCCGCCACCGCCTGGTCGGCATCGGCCGCGAGCTCCTCGCCGGGGACGGCGATGCCGTACGCGTCGGCGATCACCTTTCCCTCGGGCGCGGTGAGCGCCGTACGTCCCTCGGCCCGTACGGTGTCGAGCAGCGCCCGTACCTTGAGCTCACGTTCCTCGGCCATCAATCAGATCACTCCGTTCGACTTGAGCAGACGCAACTCTTCGTCCCCGAGGCCGAGTTCACCGATGAAGACCTCCGCGTTGTGCTCGCCGAGCAGCGGGGAGGAGGTGACGTCGACGGGGGAGTCGGAGAGCTTGAGAGGGGAACCGACGGTCTTGAAGGAGCCGCGTCCGGAGTGCGGCACCTCGACGACCATGTCGTTGGCGACCAGCGACTCGTCCTCGATGATCTCCTTGGTGGAGAGGATCGGGCCGCAGGGGATGTTGTGGGCGTTGAGCTTGTCGAGGACCTCCCACTTGGGGAGCGTCGAGGACCACTCCTCGATGAGCTGGAACATCTTGTTGAGCTTCGGAAGCCGCGCCTCGGGCGTGGCCCAGTCGGCGTCCTCGGCGAGTTCGGGCCGCCCGATCAGCTCGGTGAGCGGCTTCCAGCCGACCGGTTGGACGATGACGTAGACGTAGTCGTTGGGTCCGCCGGGCGCGCACTTGACGGCCCAGCCGGGCTGCCCGCCGCCCGAGGCATTGCCCGAGCGGGGCACCTCGTCGCCGAAGTCCTCGTTCGGGTACTCGGCCAACGGGCCGTGGGTCAGGCGCTGTTGGTCGCGCAGCTTCACGCGGCACAGGTTCAGCACCGCGTGCTGCATCGCGACGTTGACGCGCTGGCCGCGCCCGGTGTTCTCGCGCTGGAACAGGGCGGCGAGGATGCCGGCGACGGTGTGGATGCCGGTGCCCGAGTCACCGATCTGCGCGCCCGTCGCGAGGGGTGGCCCGTCCTCGAAGCCTGTGGTCGACATGGAGCCGCCCATGGCCTGGGCGACCACTTCGTAGGCCTTGAAGTTGGTGTACGGGCCCTCGCCGAAGCCCTTGATGGAGGCGTAGATGATGCGGGGGTTGATCTCCTGGATGCGGTCCCAGGTGAAGCCCATCCGGTCGACGGCACCGGGGCCGAAGTTCTCCACCAGTACGTCGGAGCGGCGGATCAGTTCGGTCAGCAGCTCCTTGCCGCGCTCCGTCTTGGTGTTCAGGGTGATGCTCCGCTTGTTGCAGTTGAGCATCGTGAAGTACAGGGAGTCGACGTCCGGGATGTCACGCAGCTGCTTGCGTGTGATGTCACCGGTCGGCGCCTCCAGTTTGACGACGTCCGCACCCAGCCACGCCAGCATCTGCGTGGCGGATGGGCCTGACTGGACATGGGTCATGTCCAGGACGCGCACACCCTCGAGTGCCTTGGTCACGAACGACTCACCTCGCTACTGGTCCACGGTCGGTTCCACGGTCGGTCCACCGTCGGCTCGTACATTGCATACAGTCGCCGAATACTGTATGAAAACTGGTATCCCGCATTGAGTGGGTGGTGTCCAGGGGGCGTGCAGCACTTTTCCTTTCCGTAGCCGAAACAGGGGCTGAAGCAGGAACTGAGACAGGAGCCGCAAATGGACCTGTACGAACACCAAGCGAGGGACCTGTTCGCGGAGCACGGCATCCCCGTCCCGCGGGCCGAGGTCACCGAATCCGCCAAGGAGGCCCGCGAGTTCGCGCGCCGCCTCGGTGGCCGCGTCGTCGTCAAGGCGCAGGTCAAGACCGGAGGGCGCGGCAAGGTCGGCGGCGTCAAACTGGCCGCCGACCCGGCCGCCGCCGAACTGACGGCGCGCCAGATCCTCGGCATGGACATCAAGGGCCACACCGTGCGCAAGGTGATGCTGGCCCAACCGGTCGACATCGACAGCGAGTTCTACGTCTCCTACATCCTCGACCGCGCGGCCGGCACCTTCCTCGCCATCGCCTCCGCCGAGGGCGGCATGGAGATCGAGGAGGTCGCCGCCACCCGGCCCGAGGCGGTGGCCCGCATTCCCATCGACCCGGTCGTCGGTGTCACCTCCGCGGTCGCGGCGCGGATCGCCGAGGCGGCGGGCCTTCCGCCGCAGACCGTCGACGTCCTCGTACGGCTGTGGGACGTCCTGACCCGCGAGGACGCGCTGCTCGTGGAGGTGAACCCGCTCGTGCGCACGGCGCAGGGGCAGATCCTCGCGCTCGACGGCAAGGTGACCCTCGACGACAACGCCCGCTTCCGCAACGCCCGTTGGGGAGAACAGGAGGCCACGCACGAGGAGCCACTGGAGGCCAGGGCGGCGGCCAAGGGGCTCAACTATGTGAAGCTCGACGGCGAGGTCGGCATCATCGGCAACGGCGCCGGGCTCGTCATGTCCACCCTGGACGTGGTCGCGGGCTGCGGAGCGAAGCCCGCCAACTTCCTCGACATCGGCGGCGGGGCCTCTGCCCAGATCATGGCGGACGGTCTCGACGTCATCCTCTCCGACCCGGCGGTGAAGTCCGTCTTCGTCAACGTCTT
This sequence comes from Streptomyces sp. NPDC051684, assembly GCF_044453445.1. NCBI lineage: Bacteria > Bacillati > Actinomycetota > Actinomycetes > Kitasatosporales > Streptomycetaceae > Streptomyces > Streptomyces sp. NPDC051684. The sequence continues at coordinate 62,599 of NZ_JBITCS010000012.1, forward strand.
CGGCGGCATCACCGCCTGTGACGCGGTCGCCGACGGCATCGTCCAGGCCCTGGAGCACGTCCAGTTGACGAAGCCGCTCGTCGTCCGGCTCGACGGCAACAACGCCGCGCGCGGCCGGGCCATCCTCGACGAGCGCGCCCACCCGCTGGTCGAACAGGCCACCACCATGGACGGCGCGGCACACCAGGCCGCCGAACTCGCCCTCGCCCCCAACCCCCTTTAAGGAGCCGGGACATGGCCATCTACCTGACCCAGGAGAGCAAGGTCCTCGTCCAGGGCATGACCGGTGCCGAGGGCATGAAGCACACCCGCCGCATGCTCCAGGCGGGCACGAACGTCGTCGGCGGCGTCAACCCCCGCAAGGCGGGGAGCAGCGTCGACCTCGACGGCCGCGAGATCCCCGTCTTCGGCGGCGTCGCCGAGGGCATGGCCGCCACCGGGGCCGACGTCACCGTCGTCTTCGTGCCGCCGGCCTTCGCCAAGGGCGCCGTCATCGAGGCGGCCGACGCGGGCATCCCGCTCGCCGTCGTCATCACGGAGGGCATCCCGGTGCACGACGCCGTCGCCTTCCAGACGTACGCCAAGCAGCAGGGCACCCGCGTCATCGGCCCCAACTGCCCGGGCCTCATCTCGCCCGGCGCCTCGAACGCGGGCATCATCCCCGCCGACATCACCAAGCCGGGCCGGATCGGGCTCGTCTCCAAGTCCGGCACCCTCACCTACCAACTCATGTACGAGCTGCGCGACATCGGCTTCTCGACGTGCGTGGGCATCGGCGGCGACCCCGTCATCGGCACCACGCACATCGACTGCCTCGAAGCGTTCGAGGCCGACCCCGAGACCGAACTCATCGTGCTCATCGGGGAGATCGGCGGAGACGCCGAGGAACGCGCCGCGGCGCACATCCGAGAGCACGTCACCAAGCCGGTCGTCGGCTACATCGCCGGATTCACCGCGCCCGAGGGCAAGACGATGGGCCACGCAGGCGCCATCGTCTCCGGCTCCTCGGGAACGGCCGCGGCCAAGAAGGAGGCGCTCGAAGCGGTCGGCGTCCGCGTCGGCGCCACGCCGACGGAGACGGCCCGGCTCGTCCTGGACCGCCTCGCCGACGGGCAGTGACGCTTCTCATAGGCGGCAACTAGCCATCTCTGTACGTCACTTGGCATACGGGAGGTGCCCGCTGGGCACCTCCCGTCCACAGCACCACCAGTCGTACAGCACCACCAGCCATCAAGTACCCCGCCCCGACTGTGCACCGTGAGCGGAGACCACACACCATGGCAATCACCCTCAAGTCCGGTACGTCCTGGGCCGACGCCTGGCAGCGTTGCCTCACCGTCGCCCCCGAGGCCTTCCGTGACGACCATGTCCTGAACCTGTGGAACGGCGCCTGGCAGGCCGACGGCCGCGCCCTGCCCGCCACCAGCCCCGTCGACGGCAGCCCCATCGCGGGCCCGCCGCGCCTCGACGCCGACACCGCGCACCAGGCCGTGCGCGCCTCCCTCGACCAGCACCGCGCCTGGCGGCACATCCCGCTGCCCGAGCGGCGCGCCCGCGTCGCGGCGACCCTCGACGCGCTCGCCCAGCACCGCGAACTCCTCGCCCTGCTCCTGGTCTGGGAGATCGGCAAGCCGTGGCGGCTCGCGCAGGCCGACGTGGACCGCGCCATCGACGGCGTGCGCTGGTACGTCGAGGGCATCGACGACATCCTCGGCGAGCGCACGCCGCTGCCCGGGCCCGTGTCGAACATCGCGAGCTGGAACTACCCGATGAGCGTCCTCGTGCACGCCATGCTGGTGCAGGCGCTCGCCGGCAACGCGGTCATCGCCAAGACACCCACCGACGGCGGTGTCTCGTGTCTCACCCTGGCCTGCGCGCTCGCCGCCCGCGAGGGCATCCCGGTCACGCTCGTCAGCGGCAGCGGCGGGCAGCTCTCCGAGGCGCTGGTGCGGGCACCGGAGATCGGCTGCGTGTCCTTCGTCGGCGGCCGGGACACCGGCGCGGCGGTCGCCACGGACGTCGCCGACCTCGGCAAGCGGCACATCCTGGAGCAGGAGGGCCTCAACACCTGGGGCATCTGGAACTTCACCGACTGGGACAAGCTGACGGCCTCGATCCCCAAGCTCTTCGACTACGGGAAGCAGCGCTGCACCGCCTACCCGCGGTTCGTCGTGCAGCGCGAGGCCTTCGACGACTTCCTCGCCGCCTACCTGCCCGCCGTACGCACTCTGCGTGTCGGCCACCCGCTGGCGGTCGAGCACCCCGACGACCCGTACCCGGCGCTCGACTTCGGCCCGCTGATCAACGCGGCGAAGGCCAAGGAGCTGCACGACCAGGTCGCGGAGGCCATCGACCGCGGGGCCGTCCCGCTGCACCGCTCCACGGCGGACCCGACGCTGTTCCTGCCCGGCCAGGACACGGGCGCGTACGTCCATCCGGTCACGCTGCTCGGCCCGCCGCCGTCCTCGCCGCTGCACCACGCCGAGCCGTTCGGCCCGGTCGACACCATCGTGCTCGTCGACACCGAGGCGGAGCTCCTCGCGGCGATGAACGCGTCCAACGGTGCCCTCGTCGCCACCCTGTCCACCGACGACGAGGCGACGTACGAGCGTCTCGCGCCGCAGATCCGCGCGTTCAAGGTCGGCCACGGCAAGCCGCGTTCGCGCGGGGACCGGGACGAGCTGTTCGGCGGGTTCGGGGCGTCGTGGCGCGGCGCCTTCGTGGGCGGCGAACTCCTGGTCCGCGCGGTGACCGAAGGCCCGTCGGGGGAGCGGCTCCCGGGCAACTTCCCCGAGTACCAGCTGATGCCCTGACCCGGACGCAGCTGCGGCGGGGTCCCGCGCGGCGCAGGGGGCGCTCCCCGCCGCACGTGAACCCCGCCGCCGTGCCGCGGGGCGAGTTCTCGCCCGCCCCGCGCACACGATGTGTCGACGGGATATTGTGTACAGGCTGGGATTGCCCTCGGCAAGAACTACGACAATCCCCATGCGAGAAGCGTGGGTTGAGACGCCGTGGACGCAGGACGCAGGACGGAAGGGGCCCCGATGTTGCCGACCGCAGGACTGCCGCTGGGTGCCGTGCCCAAACTGGACCGCCCGGGACCGCTGCGGGAGCGGCTCTACGGCGCGCTCCTCGAACTCATCATCACGCGCACGCTGCCGCCTGGCGCCCACCTCGTCGAGACCGATCTCGCGGAGCAGCTCGGGGTGTCGCGGCAGCCCGTACGGGAGGCGTTGCAGCGGCTCAGCACCGAGGGGTGGGTCGATCTGCGGCCGGCCCAGGGCGCGTTCGTGCACGAGCCGACCGAGGACGAGGCGGACCAGCTCCTGACGGTGCGCCAGCTGCTGGAGACCGAGGCGGTCCGGCTCGCCGCCGGGAAGGCCGACGCCGTCGCGGTCGCCGCGCTGGAGGAGCTGTGCGAGGCGGGGGAGCGGGCGGTCGCGGCGGACGACGTGGAGGCGGCGGTCGCACTGAACGCGCAACTGCACGGCGCCGTCATGGAGTTGGCGGCCAATGAGGTGCTCGCGGAGCTGGCCGCGCAGGTCGACCGCCGGGTGCGCTGGTACTACACGCCGGTGGCGCGGCAGCGCGGTCACCAGTCCTGGGCGGAGCACCGTGAGCTGATCGCGGCGCTCGCGGACGGGGACGAGGTCCGGGCGGCGGACGTCATGCGCGCGCACACCGAGCACACCCGCACCTCGTACCACCAGCGGGCGCGGTAGCGGCCCAACTGACTTGAGCCACCCGTCGGTTCACGCTGCCCTCGATGATTGCATACAGTCGACGAATACTGTATGAAGAGTGCTACCTGTGCGACTTCTAACTCCCAACGCGCAAGCGAGAGGTGGGGTGTCGATCATGACCAAGGCTCTTGAGGGCGTGCGTGTCCTCGACATGACGCACGTTCAGTCGGGCCCGTCGGCGACGCAGTTGCTGGCGTGGCTGGGTGCGGACGTCGTCAAACTGGAGGCGCCGACCGGTGACATCACACGCAAGCAGCTGCGTGACGTCCCGGACGTCGACTCCCTGTACTTCACGATGCTCAACTCCAACAAGCGGAGCATCACCCTCAACACCAAGAGCGAGCGCGGCAAGGAGATCCTCACGGAGCTGATCCGCCGCTCGGACGTCATGGTGGAGAACTTCGGCCCGGGCGCGGTGGACCGGATGGGCTTCACGTGGGACCGCATCCAGGAGATCAACCCCCGCATCATCTACGCCTCCATCAAGGGCTTCGGCGAGGGTCCGTACACCAACTTCAAGGCCTACGAGGTCGTCGCCCAGGCCATGGGCGGCTCGATGGCCACGACGGGATTCGAGGACGGTCCTCCGACGGCCACGGGCGCGCAGATCGGTGACTCCGGGACCGGCATCCACACCGTCGCCGGCATCCTCGCCGCCCTGTTCCAGCGCGAGAACACCGGGCGCGGCCAGCGCGTCAACGTCGCGATGCAGCACGCGGTGCTGAACCTGTGCCGCGTGAAGCTGCGCGACCAACAGCGCCTGACCCACGGCCCGTTGGCCGAGTACCCGAACGAGGACTTCGGCGACGAGGTGCCCCGCTCGGGCAATGCCTCGGGCGGCGGGCAGCCCGGCTGGGCCGTCAAGTGCGCGCCCGGCGGACCCAACGACTACGTGTACGTCATCGTCCAGCCGGTCGGCTGGAAGCCGATGGCCGAGCTGATCGGCAGGCCGGAGATGGCGGACGACCCGGAGTGGTCGACGCCGGAGGCGCGGCTTCCGAAGCTCAACAAGATGTTCCAGCTCATCGAGGAGTGGTCCTCGACGCTCCCCAAGTGGGAGGTCCTCGACAAGCTCAACGCCCACAACATCCCCTGCGGCCCGATCCTCTCCACCAAGGAGATCATCGAGGACGAGTCGCTGGTCGCCAACGACATGGTCGTCGAGGTCGAGCACCCCGGGCGCGGCTCGTACACGACGGTCGGTAACCCGCTCAAGCTCTCCGACTCGCCGACCACCATCTCCGGCTCCCCGCTCCTGGGCGAGCACAACACCGCCATCTACGCCGATGAACTCGGCCTGGATCCGGCAGAGTTGGCGCAGCTCGCCGAGCAGGGTGTCATCTGAGATGGACGACACTGTGGTCGATCGCCTCGTCGAGGCGAACGGGCGGTACGCCGCCGCGTTCAGTGATCCCGGCATGGATGCCCGCCCCGTCCTGGAGGTGGCCGTCGTCGCCTGCATGGACGCCAGGATCGATCTGCACGCGGCGCTCGGCCTGGGGCTCGGCGACTGCCACACCGTCCGCAACGCGGGCGGTGTGGTCACCGACGACACCATCCGCTCGCTGGCCATCAGTCAGCGGGCGCTGGGCACCCGCAGTGTGGTGCTGATCCACCACACCGGCTGCGGGCTCGAGTCGCTGACCGAGGAGTTCCGGCAGGATCTGGAGCGCGAGGTCGGTCAGCGGCCGACGTGGGCGGTGGAGGGCTTCACCGACGTCGACCAGGACGTGCGGCAGTCCCTGCGCAAGGTGCGCACGTCGCCGTTCCTGCCGCACACCGACGACGTGCGCGGCTTTGTCTTCGACGTGCGGACGGGGCTGTTGCGGGAGATCACCGCGTAACCCCGCCCCGCCTGTTCGGCCCGGACTGCCGTGGCCGGCCCGGTGCCTCAGCCGCCCGGACCGGCCGCGGCCTCGATCTGCGCGCAGTAGAAATCCGTGGTGTTCTGCGTGTGCCGGCGCATCAGTGCCTCGGCGCGGTCGGGGTCGCCCGCGGCGATCGCCTTGATGATCAGCGCGTGCTCGTTCCAGGCGTCGTTGCCGCGGGGCTTGGCGATGGGTGTGTAGTACCAGCGCACCCGCTGGTCGACCTGGGGGATCAGTTCGCCGAGCACCGCGTTGCGCGACAGCGTGGTGATGTGTGAGTGCAGTGCCGCGTTCGCCTCGACGATGCCCCGCGCGTCCTGGGCCGCGAGCGCTTCGAGCCCCACCTGCTGCAACTGCCACAGCCGGGCGACATCGTCCTCCGTCGCGTGCTGGGCCGCCCCGTGCGCCGAGTACGTCTCCAACACCGCCCGTACGCCGAGGAGTTGAGCGCATTCCTCAGTCGTGGGGGAGTGCACGAACGCGCCCTGGGCGGGGCGCAGATCGACCCAACCGGAGGTCTGGAGCCGCTGGAGAGCCTCGCGCACCGGCTGTCGACTGACCCCCAGGTGCTCGGCGAGGTCGGCCTCGACGAGGTGCTGGCCGGGCCGCAGCGTGCCATTGATGATCATTTCGACCAGGGTGTCGTGGACGGCCTGCCGCAGCGGGACGGGTCGGCTGATCGGGCCGCGGGTGGCCACGGCTGGTAGCTCGGGCATGACTGAGCCCTCCCTTGTTCGTCCGCTGACGCGACGCCAGAGGCGCTGGGATACTGACTTTAGTATGCAATAGACAGTTTGTAGCTCGCCTTGCTCGTGCGGGAGTTGAAGTTCCGTCACAACTTTGCCGCGCACACCTCTGGCCCTCCGGGAGCGTGGCGGAATACTGTATGCAATTACGCGCCGCATCGCGGCCGCTCACATATCGCTGACGAGGGGGTCGCCCCGTGTCGTACCGCACCGCACTCACCCACGTCCTGACCGGCGCCGTCGCATCCGGTGGCGAACCGGCCCGCACGCAAGGCAGATTCCCCCGCTCCGGTGTCACCGCGCTCGGTCGCGCCGGCCTCCTCGGCCTCACCAGCGACCCCGAACTCGGCGGCGGCGGACGGGGGTTGGCCGAGGCCGTCGATGTCGTGGCGCGCGTCGCGCTGGTCTGCCCGGCCGCCGCGGCCGTGCTGCGCTCGCACTACGCGGCGGTCGCCGTCGTCGAGGCGCACGGCAGCGCCTGGGTGCGCGCCGAGATCGCCGCCGGGCGCCAGCTGTGCTCGCTCGCCCTGGAGGAGGACGGGCCGGAGTCCCCGGCGCGCCGCACCGGCGACGTCGTCACCCTGCGCGGCCGCAAGCGCCATGTGGTCGCCGCGGGTGAGGCCGACAGCTACCTCTGGTCGAGCGGGGCGGCCGAGGGCGGACCGGGAGGGCGCAGTCTGTGGCTGGTCCCGGCCCACGCCCCCGATCTGTACGTGCCGGCCCGCGCGACGGGCCCCGGGCCGAGCGGCAGCGCGACCTCGACGGTCTGCGCCGACCCCGTGCGCGTACCGGCCTCGGCTCTTCTCGGGCAGGACGGGGACGGCGAGCGGCTGGTGCGGGACATCGCACTGCCGTGGCTGACCGAACTGGGCGCCGTGACGGACCAGGAGCCCGTGCTCGTGGCCTCGTGAACACCCGTCCGGTGTACGGAAGTCGGCCGATCGACTCCGCTTGATTTCGTCCCGCTTCTTTACACCGGGCTTCTGTATACAGAAGTCTGTATGGGGTAGTGCTGGGGTCTCCCGCACCCGCGCCGGAGACCCGCATGACGGAAGGCGGAGTGATCATGACGACCAGCGGGACGGACGTGTCGGTCGAGAGCGTGGTCAGGAGGGCGGCAGCCGCGCACCGCGGTGAACGCGGCGCACTGTTGCCCGTACTCCACGCCGTGCAGGCCGAGTTGGGGTGCGTACCGCAGGAGGCGATCCCCGTCCTCGCCGACGAGTTCAACCTCTCCCGGGCCGATGTGCACGGAGTGGTGACCTTCTACCACGACTTCCGCCGCGAGCCCGCGGGCCGCTCCACCGTCCGCATCTGTCGCGCCGAGGCCTGCCAGGCCCTGGGCGCCGAGAAGCTGTTGACCCATGTGAAGGAGTCGGGCCTGACGCTCGGTGACACGAGCGCCGACGGCCGGGTCACCGTCGAGCAGGTCTTCTGCCTCGGCAACTGCGCGCTCGGCCCCTCCGTGGAGGCCGACGGGCGACTGTACGGGCGCGTGACCCCGGCTCGGCTCGGCGCGATCCTCAACGGGGTGGTGTGAGAGGTGACGTCCGACAACATGAGCTGCGACAACATGACCACCATGTACGTTCCCGGTGACGCGGCGGCCCGCTCCGTCGGCGCCGACGAGGTGGCGCGGGGATTCCAACTCGCGTCGATCGAGGGCGGGTTCGGCATCGACGTGGTCCGCAATGGCTCGCGCGGCCTGCTCTGGCTCGAACCCCTCGTCGAGGTCGTGACGCCCGATGGCCGCATCGGCTACGGTCCGGTCACCCCCGACGACGTACCGGAACTGCTCGCCGCCGGAATCCTCGACGGCGGCGACCACCCCCTGCGCCTCGGCCCGGTCGACCAACTCCCGTGGCTGCAACGGCAGACGCGCGTCACCTTCGCCCGCGTCGGCGTCACCGACCCGCTCTCGCCCGAGGACTACGAGGCCCACGGCGGCCTGCAAGGACTCCGTGCGGCCCTGGAGATGACACCCGCCGACGTCGTCACCGAGGTCACCGACTCGGGGCTGCGCGGCCGCGGCGGCGCCGGATTCCCGGCAGGCATCAAGTGGAAGACGGTCCTCGACTGCGAGACCGGCCCCGGCGACACCAAGTTCATCTGCTGCAACGCCGACGAGGGCGACAGCGGCACCTTCGCCGACCGCATGGTCATGGAGGGCGACCCGTTCCTCCTCATCGAGGGCATGACGATCGCCGCCCACGCCGTCGGCGCGAGCGAGGGCTACATATACATCCGCTCCGAGTACCCCGACGCCATCGCCACGATGAGCGCCGCCATCGACATCGCCCGCGGGCGCGGCTGGCTCGGCGCCGGCATCCTCGGCTCGCCGCTCGACTTCGACCTGCACATCCGCGTCGGCGCCGGCGCGTACATCTGCGGCGAGGAGACCTCCATGCTGGAGAGCCTGGAGGGCAAGCGCGGCATGGTCCGCGCGAAACCGCCGATCCCCGCGATCGAGGGCCTGTTCGGCAAGCCGACCGTGGTGAACAACGTCCTCACGCTCACCACCGTCCCCGTCGTCCTCGCCCACGGCGCCAAGGCCTACCAGGACCTCGGCGTCGGCCGCTCCCGCGGCACCCAGGTCTTCCAGCTCGGCGGCAACATCAAGCGCGGCGGCATCGTCGAGACCGCCTTCGGCATCACCCTGCGCGAGCTGATCGAGGAGTACGGCGGCGGCACCCTCAGCGGCCGCCCCGCGCGCGCCGTGCAGGTGGGCGGGCCGCTCGGCGCGTATCTGCCCGAGGCGCAGTTCGACCTGCCGATGGACTACGAGGCGCTCGCCGAGGCCGGGGCGATGCTCGGGCACGGCGGCGTCGTCGTCTTCGACGACACCGTCGACATGGCGGCGCAGGCCCGCTTCGCGATGGAGTTCTGCGCCGAGGAGTCCTGCGGCAAGTGCACACCGTGCAGGGTCGGTTCGGTGCGCGGCGTCGAGGTCATCGACCGCATCGTCGCCGGTGAGGAGCGCGACGAGAATCTCGCGCTGCTCGAGGACCTGTGCGAGCTGATGACCGATGGTTCACTGTGTGCCATGGGCGGGCTCACGCCGATGCCCGTACGCAGCGCGCTCGCGCACTTCGCCGACGACTTCGTCGACCGCGGCGACCGTCGGCTCCTGAACATCCACCCCGTACAGCCGGGAAGCACTCGAACGGAGGGCCAGGCATGACACTCATGAAGGAACCCGACTTCGGCACTCCACAGCGCCCCGGAGCGGCCACGGTCTCGGTGGAGATCGACGGCCAACAGGTGACGGTCCCGGAGGGCACGTCCGTGATGCGGGCGGCCGCCGAGGCCGGCATCGACGTACCGAAGCTCTGCGCCACGGACAGCCTGGAGGCGTTCGGATCGTGCCGGCTGTGCGTCGTCGAGATCGACGGCCGGCGCGGCACCCCCGCCTCCTGCACGACACCGTGCACGGACGGCATGTCGGTGAAGACGCAGACACCGAAGGTCGAGAAGCTCCGCCAGGGCGTCATGGAGCTCTACATCTCCGACCACCCCCTCGACTGCCTCACCTGCCCCGCCAACGGCGACTGCGAACTCCAGGACATGGCGGGCGTCGTGGGCCTGCGCCAGGTCCGCTACGGCTACGAGGGCGCCAACCACCTCGACGCCGAGAAGGACACCTCCAACCCGTACTTCGACTTCGACCCGTCCAAGTGCATCGCCTGCTCGCGCTGCGTGCGCGCCTGCGACGAGGTGCAGGGCACGTTCGCGCTCACCATCGAGGGGCGCGGCTTCGAGTCCAAGGTGTCGGCGGGCGCGGGGGAGTCGTTCCTGGACTCCGAGTGCGTGTCCTGCGGCTCCTGCGTCCAGGCCTGCCCGACCTCCACGCTCCAGGAGAAGTCGGTGGTCGACCTCGGCATGCCGACCCGCTCCGTGATCACCACGTGCGCGTACTGCGGCGTCGGCTGCTCCTTCAAGGCGGAACTGCGCGGCGACGAACTCGTCCGCATGGTCCCCTACAAGGACGGCGGCGCCAACGAGGGCCACTCCTGCGTCAAGGGCCGCTTCGCCTTCGGCTACGCCACCCACCCCGACCGCAAGCTCAAGCCCATGGTCCGCGACCGCATCACCGACCCGTGGCGCGAGGTCGAGTGGGACGAGGCGATCGGCACCGTCGCCCGCCGCTTCCAGGAGATCCAGGGCCGCTACGGGGCGGGCTCCATCGGCGCCATCTCCTCCTCGCGCTGCACCAACGAAGAGGTGTACGTCGTCCAGAAGATGGTCCGCGCCGCCTTCCACAACAACAACGTCGACACCTGCGCCCGCGTCTGCCACTCGCCCACCGGCTACGGCCTCAAGCAGACCTTCGGCGAATCCGCCGGCACCCAGGACTTCCGCTCGGTCGCCGAGGCCGACGTCATCATGGTCATCGGCGCCAACCCCACCGACGCCCACCCGGTGTTCGGCTCCCGCATGAAGCAGCGGCTGCGCGAGGGCGCCAAGCTGATCGTCGTCGACCCGCGCCGCATCGACCTGGTGCGCTCCCCGCACATCGAGGCCCAGCACCACCTGAGCCTGCGGCCCAGCACCAACGTCGCCGTCGTCAACGCCATGGCGCACGTCGTCGTCACCGAGGACCTCGTCGACAAGGGCTTCATCGAGCTGCGCTGCGAGGGCTTCGAGGAGTGGGCCGAGTTCGTGGCCCGCCCCGAGAACAGCCCCGAGGCCACCGAGGAGATCACCGGCGTACCGGCGTCCGAACTGCGCGCGGCGGCCCGCCTGTACGCGACCGCGGGCAACGGAGCGATCTACTACGGCCTCGGTGTCACCGAGCACAGCCAGGGCTCGACGATGGTGATGGGCATGGCCAACCTGGCGATGGCCTGCGGGAACATCGGCCGCGACGGCGTCGGTGTCAACCCGCTGCGCGGGCAGAACAACGTCCAGGGCTCCTGCGACATGGGCTCCTTCCCGCACGAGCTGCCCGGCTACCGGCACATCTCCGACGACGCCGTGCGGGGTGTCTTCGAGAACCTGTGGGGCTCCGCGCTGCTGCCCGAGCCGGGCCTGCGCATCCCGAACATGTTCGACGCGGCCATCGAAGGTGACTTCCGGGGCCTGTTCGTGCACGGCGAGGACATCGCCCAGTCGGACCCGAACCTCCAGCACGTCACCGCCGCCCTCGAAGCGATGGAACTGGTCGTGGTCCAGGACCTGTTCCTCAACGAGACGGCGAAGTTCGCCCATGTCTTCCTGCCCGGCGCCTCCTTCCTGGAGAAGGACGGCACGTTCACCAATGCCGAGCGGCGCGTCAACCGAGTGCGGTCGGTGATGCCGCCCAAGGCGGGCAAGCACGAGTGGCAGATCGTGTGCGAGATCGCCACCGCCATGGGCTACACCATGGAGTACGAGAACCCGTCGCAGATCATGGACGAGATCGCCTCGGTCACCCCGACCTTCGCCGGTGTCTCCTTCGACCTCATCGACAAGCTCGGCTCCATCCAGTGGCCGTGCAACGAGGAGGCCCCCGAGGGCACCCCGACCATGCACGTCGACGAGTTCGTGCGGGGCAAGGGCCGGTTCGTGGTCACCTCGTACGTCCCGACCAACGAACGCAGCACCCGCCGCTTCCCGCTGGTCCTCACCACGGGCCGGATCCTCAGCCAGTACAACGTCGGCGCGCAGACCCGCCGCACCGGCAACGTCGCCTGGCACTCCGAGGACATCCTGGAGGTCCACCCGCACGACGCGGAGGAGCGCGGCATCAGCGAGGGCGACCTCGTCACACTCTCCAGCCGCGTCGGTGCGACGACGCTGCACGCGCAGATCTCCGACCGGATGCCACCGGGCGTCGTCTACACCACCTTCCACCACCCGGTCACGGGCGCGAACGTGGTGACGACCGAGAATTCCGACTGGGCGACCAACTGCCCGGAGTACAAGGTCACGGCCGTCCAGGTCGGCCTCGCGCCGAAGGCCGCCGCGCAGCGGGAGCGCACCGAGGACCTCGTCACGGTGGTGGACTGACATGGCGCACACCGTCCCGGCCGAGCGCCGGATGGCGAACGACATCGCCGCGAACCAGGGCCATCTGCCGGGTGCGGCGGCGGCCGAGGCGATCGCCGGACACCTCACGAAGTTCTGGGACCCGAGGATGCGGGAGCGGCTCTACGCGCTCGTGGACGACGGAGCGGACGGCCTCGACCCGCTCGTGGTGGCGGCCGTGAAACTCATGCGCTGACCCCGGGCCCCTCGGCCACCTTCCCAGCGGCCGCCGCGCGACAGGGCACGCGCGGCGGCCGCGCCCGCTTCCACCCCCAGTGAATCCTCATGTCGTCCGTTCCGTGTGCTGTGCGGCGCGCGGGCGGCGACATGTGCGTACCTCCACACCCTCGACTCCAGGAGGCACCACATGAAGATCGCAGTTGTCGGCGCCGGAGCCATCGGCGCGTATGTGGGCGCGGCCCTGCACCGCGGCGGCGCGGACGTGCACCTCGTCGCCCGCAGGGACCATCTGCGCGCCATCCAGGCCGAAGGCGTCCGCGTGCTCAGCCCGCGCGGCGACTTCACCGCCCACCCGCACGCCACCGACGACCCGAACGAGATCGGCCCCGTGGACTATGTGTTCCTCGGCCTCAAGGCCCACTCGTACCCGTCCTGCGGCTCGCTCGTCGCCCCGCTGCTCGGCGAGCACACGGCTCTCGTCGCCGGCCAGAACGGCATCCCCTGGTGGTACTTCCACCGCCTCACGGGCCCCTACGAGGGCCGGCGCATCGAGGCCGTCGACCCGGGCGGCGCGACGAGCAAGGTGCTGCCGCCGGAGCGCGCGATCGGCTGCGTGGTCTACCCGGCCACGGTCATCGAATCCCCGGGCGTGATCCGCCACTTGGAAGGCACCCGCTTCTCCATCGGCGAACCGGACGGCAGTGTCTCGCGCCGCTGCACGGAGCTGAGCGAGGCCATGGTCGCGGGCGGCCTCAAGTGCCCCGTCGAGCAGAACCTGCGCGACGACATCTGGATCAAGCTCATGGGCAACGCGGCCTTCAACCCGATCAGCGCGCTGACCCGGGCCACCATGACCGACATGTGCAGGCACCCGCTGACGCGGGCGATGGTGGGCCGTGTCATGGAGGAGATCCTCGACATCGCAGCCCGCGTCGGCTCGACGCCCGAGATCTCCATCGAGAAGCGGCTGCGCGGCGCCGAGGGCGTCGGGGCCCACAAGACGTCCATGCTCCAGGACCTGGAGGCGGGCAAACAACTGGAGCTGGACGCCATCGTCACGGCCGTCGTCGAGATGGCCGACATCACCGGCGCCGAGGCCCCCACCCTGCGGGCGATCCACGCGGCGACCGACCTATTGGCACGCACCGTGCTGCCGTAGCACGCTACGGATGAAGATCACGTGGCAGAGGAGACGTACATGCTGTTCCGGCAGTTGGAGTACTTCGTGGCGGTGGCGCGCGAGCGGCACTTCGCGCGGGCCGCCGAGTCCTGCTACGTCTCCCAGCCCGCGCTCTCGGCGGCGATAGCCAAGCTGGAGCGGGAGCTCAACGTCACGCTGATCAACCGCGGCCACAACTACCAGGGCCTCACCCCGGAGGGCGAGCGCCTGGTGGTGTGGGCGAAACGGATCCTCGCGGAACAGGACGCCTTCAAGGCCGAGGTCGCGGCGGTCCAGTCGGGCATCACGGGAACGCTCCGCCTGGGCACGGATCCCACGGCATCCACGACACTGGCCCTCCCGGTGGGCGCCTTCTGCTCGGCGCATCCCCTGGCGAAGGTCCAGGTCCGCTCCCGCCTGTCCACGAAAGAGCTCCACCGCCAGCTCCGCGACTTCGAACTCGACGTGGCCATCGCCCACTTCGACCCGGACGACCAGGAGGGCCTGCAAGTCGTCCCGCTCTACCAGGAGCGCTACATGCTCCTGGTCTCGGACGACCAGTTCAAGTCCCGCACGGGCAGCCTCACTTGGTCGGACGCGGCACAACTCCCGCTCGCCCTCCTCACCCCCGACATGCGCATCCGCCAGATCATCGACAAGGTCTTCGTCAACAAGGGCCTGGAGGTCACGCCCCAGGTCGAGACCGACTCCATCGCCTCCTTGTACGCACATGTGGGCGACGGCGAATGGGCCAGCGTCGTGCCCCACACCTGGCTGCGCGCGATGCCGGTGGACGGCCGGACGCGAGCGCTGCCGCTGGTCGACCCGGAGGCCGGCGCCCAGGTCTCGGTGGCGATCCACGCGGGCACACCGGGTTCGGTGGCTGCGAGAGCGTTCGTGAGCGCGGCGACGGCGTTGAACCTGGACGCGGTGTTCGACCAGAGGGTTCCGGTGGGCATGTCAAACCCCGCCGGTGGGTGAGCCAATCAAGCCCCTGCGGCGCTTGAGCAGCGGGGCCCGGGGCAGAGCCCCGATCTTTTCAAGCCCCGCCGGCGCTTGCGGCGCGGGGCCCGGGGCAGCGCCCCGCGACGTCAACCCACCTCACCCGGCACCTCACCCGTACCGTTCACGCACGGCCACCCGATCCAACCCACCCTGTGCGGTCCGCGGCAACGCGGACACGAACACGACCCGATCCGGCACCGCGACCGCGGCCAACCGCCCCCGGCAGTACCGCAAAATCTCCGAGGGCTCCACGCACTCGTCCCCCCGCACCACCACCGCCGCGCCGACCTCCTCCCCGCCCACCGCGAACACCGCCGCCTCCGCGACGGCCGGACACCCGGCGAGCACGTCCTCCACGTACTCCGGCGAGATCGAAAGCCCCCGCCGCACGATGAGGCTCTCGGTCCGCCCGGCGAGCGACAGATACCCGTCCTCGTCCAGCGACCCCAGGTCCCCCGTCCGCAACCACCCCTCGCCCGCCACGGTCGGCCCCGCCACCCACACCTCACCCCGCACCCCGGCCGGACACACCCGCCCACCCCGGTCGACGACCCGCAGCCGCACCCCCGTCGCCCGCCCCACCGTCCCGTGCTTGAGCGGCCCGCGCTCCGGCAGCGGCTCGCTGGCGATCTGGTGCGCCGCCTCGGTCATCCCGTACGCGGACAGCAGCGGCGCCCCGAACATCCGCTCAAGTGCCCGCTGCGTCGCGGCATTGAGCGGCGCACCACAACTACGGACGAAGCGCAGCGGCGGCGGCACGGGGATGTCGGCCGCCTCGGACCGGTCGAGCAACTCCTCGTGGACCCTCGGCACCGCCGTGAACCAACTGGCCCCCGCCGCCCGCAGATCCGTCCAGAACGTCTCCGCCGCGAACCGCCCGCCCGCGGGCAGCAGCACCCGGCCCCCGCTGGCGAGCGTGGACAGCAGCGAGGCGAAAAGACCGTGCCCGTGGAAGAACGGCATGACCGCGACGGTCGCGTCCTCGGGTCCCAACGCGTAGGTGGAGCAGACGGTGTGGACGGCCGCCGCCACGTTCGCGTGCGTGAGTGGCACCGTCCGGGCCCGCCCCGTCGCGCCCGCGGTGAACAGCACGAGCGCGCCGTCCCGCCGCACGGCCCGGCCGTCCGTGACGGTGATCCGGTCGCCTGTGCAGACGGCCCGCGCGCCCAAGTCGTCGATACGAGAACGGAGTTCGGCCTCCGGCAGCGCCGGATCCAGGGGAGCGACGACGACCCCCGCGCGGGCCGCGCCGAGCAACGCCCCCACGAATTCAACGGAGTTGCCCTCGACGAGCGCGAGTACGTCACCGTCCCGCAGTCCCGCCGCCACGCACCGCTGCGCCGCCCGGTCCACGAGCGCGTCCAACTCCTCGTACGACAGGGGTACCCGCCCGTCGCCGACGAGCAGCGCGGGAGCACGGGGTCGCGCACGCACCTGCCGATCCAGGAGATCGACGAGGCCCGTGACGGTCGGCGCCGACGTGGCCATGCCTTCCACCTCCCTCCTCAGCGAGCGTGCGGTGAGCCGCCCCGCACGTCCAATACGCACTCCCGAACAGCCGATAGCAGCCGCTTATGAAGCTCGAAGAGCCAGCTCACAGCCGCGATTTGGGGCGCGCTTGACTCTCGATAGACGCCGTTTATCGCCTGGAAGCCGATGGGTCTTGGACGGGGCGCCGCCCCCTGTCGAAGGTGAGAACAGGAGCCGCACCGGCCGTACGTGCACGAGCCGCACCGGCAGGACCGTCCAAGGAGGAACTCGGATCATGACCGCTGACTCGACCGCTGACCAAACCGCCGAGACCGCGGCAGGAGCCGACGCGCCGGCCGAGCTCACCGACGGCTACCACCTCGTCGTCGACGCCCTGAAGAAGAACGACGTCGACACGATCTACGGCCTCGTGGGCATCCCCGTGACGGACCTCGCCCGCCTCGCGCAGGCCGAGGGCATCCGCTACATCGGCTTCCGCCACGAGTCGAACGCCGGCCACGCCGCCGCCATCGCCGGATACCTCACCAAGAAGCCCGGCATCTGTCTGACGGTCTCGGCCCCCGGCTTCCTCAACGGCCTGGTCGCCCTCGCCAACGCCACCACCAACTGCTTCCCGATGGTGCAGATCTCCGGCTCCAGCGAGCGCCACCTCGTCGACCTCAAGCAGGGCGACTACGAGGAGATGGACCAGCTCGCCGCCGCCCAGCCCTTCGTGAAGGCCGCCTACCGCGTCAGCCGCGTCGAGGACATCGGCCGCGGCATCGCCCGCGCCCTGCGCACCGCGATCTCCGGCCGCCCCGGCGGCGTCTACCTCGACATCCCGGCCGCCGTCCTCGGCTCGGTCATGGACAAGGAGGAGGGCGACCGCACGCTCTCCCGCCTCGTCGACGCGGCGCCGCGCCAGCTGCCCGCCCCCGAGGCGGTGGACCGCGCGGTCGACCTCCTGGAGAACGCCGAGCGCCCGCTGATCGTCCTCGGCAAGGGCGCCGCGTACGCACAGGCGGACGACAAGATCCGCGACCTCGTCGAGTCGACGGGCATCCCCTACGTACCGATGTCGATGGCGAAGGGCCTGCTGCGCGACGACCACCCGCAGTCCGCCGCGACCGCCCGCTCCCTCGCCCTCAAGAAGGCCGACGTCGTCATGCTGGTCGGCGCTCGCCTGAACTGGCTGCTCAACCACGGCGAGCGCGGCTGGAACCCGGACGCGAAGTTCATCCAGGTCGACATCGAGGCCAAGGAGATGGACTCCAACCAGCCGATCGCGGCCCCGCTCGTCGGCGACATCGAGTCGGTCCTCGACCAGCTCGCCGACCGCACCAAGCCCGGCCAGATCGCCGCGCCGACCGCCTGGCGCGACGAGCTCGCGGCCCGCTCGGAGCAGAACGTCGCCAAGATGGCCAAGCGCCTGGAGGCCGACCCGCACCCCATGCAGTTCATGGGGGCCCTCAAGGCCGTCCGCGACGTCGTCCACCAGCACCCGCAGACGTACATCGTCAACGAGGGCGCCAACACCCTCGACATCGCCCGCAACGTCATCGACATGCACCACCCGCGCCGCCGCCTCGACTCCGGGACCTGGGGCGTCATGGGCATCGGGATGGGCTACGCGATCGCGGCCGCGGTCGAGAGCGGCGGCGAGCCCGTCGTCGCCATCGAGGGCGACAGCGCGTTCGGCTTCAGCGGCATGGAACTGGAGACGATCTGCCGCTACAACCTCCCGGTGATCACCGTGATCATGAATAACGGCGGCGTCTACAAGGGCGACGAGACCATCACCGACGCCCCCGCCCCCACCACGCTCATGAGCGCGGCCCGCCACGACCAGATGATCGAGTCCTTCGGCGGCAAGGGCTACCGCGCCACGACCCCCGCCGAGGTCACGGCCGCACTGAGCGAGGCCATCGCCGCCGGCGGCCCGGCGCTCATCGACTGCGTCATCGACCCGTCGGCCGGCACGGAGAGCGGCCACATCGCCCACCTGAACCCCAAGGGCATCGGCATCAAGAAGTAACCCTCCGTGTCCGGGAGCGCACCGATACGCAGGTGAAAGGCACTCCGAAACCTTGGTATTGTTGAGGTGTCGCCGCGGGGAACGCCCCGCGTTCAGCGGCGCACACCTTGTCCGGGTGGCGGAATGGCAGACGCGCTAGCTTGAGGTGCTAGTGCCCTTTATCGGGCGTGGGGGTTCAAGTCCCCCCTCGGACACTCACAGAGTGCCGGTCGAGATTCTTCTCGACCGGCACTTTTTTGTGTTTGCGCTGGTCGGGCGCGGGCAGGTGCGACCTCGAGTCATATGCGTGGCCCCTTCAACCTTTCACAGGTCAAAGAGAATAGAGGTCGGTGTGTCCTCCAGACTGGTGGCCGAACACCTGTACATGGTGTTCGGCGGGCGACAACAAGAGGCTGTGGACAGGCTCCGCGGCGGCGCGGACCGCGAGGAACTGCGCGCCGAGGGGACCACGGCCGCCGTGATCGACGCGTCGTTCACCGTCGAGCCCGGTCAGATCTTCGTCGTCATGGGTCTGTCGGGATCCGGTAAGTCCACGCTCCTGCGCATGCTGAACGGGCTGCTCGAGCCGACGTCGGGACATGTGGAGTTCGAGGGCGAGGACCTGACGGCGCTCGCTCCGCGTGAGCTGCGCGAGGTCCGGGCCCGCAAGATCAGCATGGTGTTCCAGCACTTCGCGCTGTTCCCGCACCGCTCGGTGATGGAGAACGCGGGCTACGGCCTGGAGGTGCAGGGCGTGCCGCGCGCCGAGCGCGAGGAGCGGGCGGTCGAGGCGCTGCGCCTGGCCGGTCTGGAGGGGTGGGAGAAGTCCTTCCCCGACGAGCTGTCCGGCGGTATGCAGCAGCGTGTGGGCCTGGCCCGGGCGCTGGCCACCGACGCCGACCTGCTGCTGATGGACGAGTCCTTCAGCGCGCTCGACCCGCTGATCCGGCGCGACATGCAGGACCAGCTCCTGGAACTCCAGAAGACGCTGAAGAAGACGATCGTCTTCATCACGCACGACCTCAACGAGGCCATGCGTCTGGGCGACAACATCGCCGTCATGCGTGACGGCCGGATCGTCCAGATCGGTTCGGCCGAGGACATTCTCGTCACGCCGGCCAACGACTACGTGGCCTCCTTCACGCAGGACGTCGACCGCTCCCGCGTGCTGAGCGCGAGCGCGATCATGGCCGACGCGGAAGACGGCTACGACATGGCCGATGCCCCGGCGAAGGTCCACCAGGACACACCGATCGCCGAGCTGTTCCTGCCGTGTTCGACCAGTGAGATACCCGTCGCCGTCGTGGACGACGAGGGCGGGCTCGTCGGCGTGGTGCCGCGCGAGCGGCTGCTCGCCGTGCTCGGCGAGCCGACGAAGACCGTGGAGGGCGACGGAGCCGCCTCCGGCCGCACCGAGGACGACACGGCGAAGAAGGTGAAGGCCGGTGCCTAGGATTCCCTTCGGTGACTGGGTCAATGACGTCGTCCAGTGGATGCTCGTCCACCTGGACTGGCTGTTCGGCTTCTTCGAGAGCATCTTCAACGGCGTCTACAACGGGCTGACCGACCTCCTCCAGGCGCCCGAGCCGCTCGTGCTGGCGGGCATCTTCGCCGTGATCGCCTTCTGGCTGCGCGGCACGTTCGGGGCCGTCCTCGCCTTCGTCGGGCTCTGGTTCATCCAGAACCTGGAGCTGTGGGACAAGGCGATGGAGACCCTGTCGCTCGTCCTCGTGTCGACACTCATCGCGCTCATCATCGGCGTGCCGCTGGGCATCTGGGCGGCCCGCTCCGACCGGGTCAGCAATCTGTTCCGTCCGGTCCTGGACCTGATGCAGACGCTGCCGGCGATGGTCTACCTGATCCCCGCGATCCTCTTCTTCGGCTCGGGCGCCCCGGCCGGTATCGTCGCGACGCTGATCTTCGCGGTGCCGCCGGGCGTGCGCATGACCGAACTGGGCATCCGGCAGGTCGACAAGGAGCTGGTCGAGGCCGCCGACGCGTTCGGCACGACACCGCGCAGCACCCTGTTCCGTGTGCAGTTTCCGCTCGCCCTCCCGACGATCATGGCCGGTGTCAACCAGGTCATCATGCTGGGCCTGTCGATGGCCGCCATCGCGGGCATGGTCGGCACCGGCGGACTCGGTGGCGCCGTCAACGAAGCCATCGGCCAGCTCAACGTCGGTCTCGGTGCCGAGTCCGGCATTTCGATTGTGATCCTCGCGATCTACCTGGACCGCATGACCAGCTCGCTCGGCCAGCAGGTCTCCCCGCTCGGCCGCCGCGCGCTGGCCAAGCTGCGGGCCACGCACGGTCTGAAGATCTGGTCGTACCGCCCCCGCCCGGCCGTCGCCGTGGTCGGAGTCGTCGTCCTCGCGCTCGTCGCCGGCGGCATGGGCATGTTCGGCCAGAACAACGCCGCGACCTCGCCGGCCGCCGCGTCCACCGACGTCGGCCAGGGCAAGAAGATCACCCTCGGCTACGTGCCGTGGGACGACGCCGTCGCCTCCGGATTCCTGTGGAAGGAGGTCCTGGAGCAGCGTGGCTTCCAGGTGGAGATGAAGCAGCTCGACGCCGGGCCGCTCTACACCTCGCTGGCCGAGGGCTCGGTCGACTTCCAGACCGACTCGTGGCTGCCGGTGACGCACGCCCCGTACTGGAAGAAGTACGGCAAGAACCTGGAGGACCTGGGCTCCTGGTACGGCCCGACCTCCCTCGAACTCGCTGTCCCGTCCTACATGAAGGACCTCAAGTCCATGGAGGACTTGAAGGGCAAGGGCGAAACGTTCGGCGGCAAGATCACCGGCATCGAGGCCAGCGCCGGCGAGATGCAGATGCTGAAGAGCAAGGTCCTCAAGGAGTACGGCCTCGACAAGGAGTACAAGGTCGTCGACAGCTCGACGCCGGCGATGCTGGCCGAGCTCAAGCGCGCGTACGCCAAGAAGAAGCCGATCCTCGTCCCGCTCTGGTCGCCGCACTGGGCGTACAACGACTACAAGCTCACCAAGCTCAAGGACCCGAAGGGCACCTGGGGCAAGGGCGACGGCATCCACTCCATCGGGCGCAAGGGCTTCGGCAAGGACTTCCCCGAGGTCGACAAGTGGCTCAAGTCGTTCAAGCTGACCGACAAGCAGCTCACCAGCCTCGAGGCCGAGATCAACAAGTCGGGCAAGGGCAAGCAGCAGGACGCGGTCAAGGCGTGGCTGAAGCACCAGGACCCCGGCTTCGTCGACAAGCTGGCCCCGGTCAAGAAGCAGTCGACCCCGGCCGAGGCCAAGCGCCCGGTGAACGTCGCCTGGTTCCCCTGGGACGAGGACATCGCGGTCACCTTCCTGTGGAAGCACGTCCTGGAGAACCGCGGCTACAAGTTCAACCTGAAGCAGATGGACGTCGGCCCGGTCTACACCGGCCTGTCCACGGGTGACCTCGACGTCAACTTCGACGCCTGGCTGCCGTATACGCAGAAGAGCTACTGGGACAAGTACAAGAACAAGGTCTCGACGCTGGGCTCCTGGTACGGGCCCACGTCGCTGGAGATCGCCGTCCCGTCGTACGTGAAGGGCATCAAGTCGGTCGAGGACCTCAAGGGCCGGGCCAAGGAGTTCAACGGCAAGATCGTCGGCATCGAGGGCGGCACCGGCACGATGGACATCCTCACGAAGGATGTCGTGCCGGGCTACGGCCTCGACAAGGAGTACAAGGTCGTCAACGGTTCGACGCCGGCGATGCTGGCCGAGCTGAAGCGCGCGTACGCCAAGAAGGAGCCGATCGCGGTGCTCCTGTGGACCCCGCACTGGGCCTACAGCAAGTACGACCTGACGAAGCTGAAGGACCCCAAGGGCCTCTTCGGCAAGGGCGACACGATCCGCACGGTCACCAGCAAGGCGTTCACCAAGCAGTACCCGCAGCTCACGAAGTGGTTCAAGAAGTTCAAGATGACCGAGGACGAACTCGGCACTCTGGAGATCGAGATCAACAAGCACGGCCAGGACCACCAGGAGGAGGCCGTCGCGGCGTGGCTGAAGAAGCACCCGGAGGTGGAGCGGCGGATGACGGCGCCGTAGGGATGCGCTTCGTATAGGTGCTGGTGAAAGCCACTCCGAACCCTTGATAAGGTTCTGTTCGTCGCCACGGGGCAAGGCCCCGGAAGCGGCGAACACCTTGTCCGGGTGGCGGAATGGCAGACGCGCTAGCTTGAGGTGCTAGTGCCCTTTATCGGGCGTGGGGGTTCAAGTCCCCCCTCGGACACTCATTCACCTCATGGAGTGCCGGTCGAGATCCTTCTCGGCCGGCACTTTTTGCTGTTCCGGGCTGCCCCCGGCCTGTTTGTGGCGTGCACAGATGTGTGTGCTTGCATGATCATTGCGCCACGCACGGGGGAGGGGACACCGCATGATGCACCCGGAACAGGGGGGGCCAGTGGGCCCCAGATGGCCGCGGGAGACGCCGGCCGGGCCGAACTGGCGGCGGAGACAAGGGACTTCTACGCGGAGCGCGGGGACCGGGACGCGCTGCTCGCCGCTTTCCGTGAGGCGGCGGTCATCGTCCCGGTGGCCGGGCCGCGCTCGTTGTGGAACGGCTCGGCGCGCGGCACGCGGTGGCTGTACGCCTTCACTTCGCAGGGCGAGCTGCAACGGTTCGTGCACGCCAAGGGCGCGCGGGACGACGCGGATCTCGCCGCGCAGCACGGCCGGATCAGCTTCGTGACCGTGCTCGGCTTCCGGCTCCTGGACGACGTCCTGCCCGAGCTCGTACGCGAGGTGAGGGTGCCGGCGGGCGTCGCGGTGGACGTCGCCGGCGCGTATCCGATGCTGCTGCTGCCGCCCACGTCCGGCATCGTCCCGGATGCCATCGCCGTCGACATCGTGGCGCAGGGGGCGATGGCGTGAGCGGCAACGGCTGCGGGGGCGACCCGGAGCTGCGTCTCGGCCACAGGAAGAACCTCCATGTCTCTTCGGTCGTGGAAAAGAACGGGCAGCACCACATCTACGGGGAGATTTTGAAGTGAACGGGAACCCGGACCGAGAAGAGGAACACAGGGTGGCCGGCGGCCCACTGCCCGAGGACCTGCATCCCACCATCGTGTACAGCCCGCCGGACTTCGAGACGTTGTGCTCCGGCCCCGTGAAGTACGTACTCCTGGACAACCCATTGGGTGCCATCGGCTGTCTGTGGGCCTCGGACGCGGAAGGGACGCCTACTCCCGCGGCCTCTCTCCCACCGAATTCCTCGCGCACGCCCAAGAAGCCGGTCTCGGCGCCTGGCCGTACCCGGGACGCGTCATTCCCGGCAGCGAAGGAGGGGCCGAGAGCAAGGACGTTCTGCGGCGGCAGCTCGCCACGCCGGGCGGCGTGCCCGTGAACCGACGCACTCTCTTCTCGGGGCCAGTGGCTCGGCGACCTCGCACCCCAGGGCGCGGCCTACGTCGACGGGGGCTGGCAGGAGTGCATCAGCGTACTCGAACGCCTGGCCGCAGCCGCCGCGCCCGGTGGCGTCGACCCGGAGACCGATCCGTGCCTGGCCACGGGCGCGGCGCGGATCGCCGAAGAGGCCCTGGTCACCGGCCTGTTGTGCTTCCTGCTCTTCCCCGACGACCCGGTCGCGGCGGTGCGCCGCGCCGCGTGCACCTCCGGCGATTCCGACTCCATCGCCGCGCTCACCGGCGCGTTCGCGGGCGCCCACCACGGGATCGCGGGCTGGCCCCCGGAGTGGATCTCCCAGGTGGAGCACAGCAAGGAGCTGCTCGCGCTGGGCGGGGTGTGGGACGAAGGGGCCTGAATCTGACCGGGTTCCCCGGACGGACTCAGGCCTTGTCGTCCAGGTCGACCGGGACCTCCAAGCCCGCCGCCTCGTCCCAGAACTCCGGGTCCGCCTTCTGGAGGCGGGTCGCCGCGTGTTTCATGTGGCGGCGGGCCGCCGTACGCGCCGCCTTCGGGTCGCCGGACTCGATCGCGGTCAGGATCGCCTGGTGCTCGTGGCGGACCGCTTCGAAGAAGTCGTCGCGGCGGGCCTCGTTGGCGCGGGTGACGCGGATGCCGCCGCGGGAGACCTCGCCGAGGTAGCGGACCGTGGAGACCAGGACCGGGTTGCCCGTCGACTCGGCGATGGAGCGGTGGAAGGCGAGGTCCTCGTCCGTGCCGTCGCCGCCCGCCGCGACCGCCGTGTCGATCGCGGCAAGCGCCGCGCGCATCCGCACGATGTCGGCGGGCTGCGCGCGGCTCGCCGCGAGATGGGCGGCCTCGGACTCCATCGCGCGGCGGACCTCGACGATCTGGAGCACCTTCGCCAGCGTGCCCGGCGACTCGGCGTCGCCCTCCAGGTCAAGGGGACGGGTGCGGCGGGGCAGCACGAAGACGCCCCTGCCCTGGCGGGGTTCCACCAGGCCCGCGTTGCGCAGCCGCGAGACCGCCTCGCGGATCACCGTGCGGCTCACGCCGAGCTGCTTGACGAGCTCCACCTCGGTCGGCAGTTTGTCGCCCTCGGTCAGCCGCCCCGACTCGATCTCCTCGGTGAGCATCGCCGCGACGCGATCGGCGAGCCGCACGGGCCCGTCCACCTTGTTGAACATGACGTCAGTCTATCGACGTGGCCGCGGGGACCTCGGCGGTGACCGCGGCCGGGTGGTCGGCGACGTACTGGCGGATCACCGAGGCGAAGTCCGGGTCGGCGGACAGGCCGAGCGCCGCCGCGCGGGCGTTGTCGAAGGACGCAGGCCACGAGCCGACGATCGCCTCCACCGACGCGTCAGGGGCGACCGTCACCAGGTCGGCCACCGCGTCGCCCGCCACCTCGCGCAGGGTGGCCAGCATGTCGGCGACCGTGACCGTCAGGGCCGGGAGATTCACCGGGATGTTGCCCGTCAACTGGCCCTCGGCCGTGCCGCGTTCGGCCTGTGCCACCCGCAGGATGCCCTCCACCGTGCGGCGCGGCGAGGCCAGCGCCACCCGCGTGTCCGGGCTCACCGGGCACGTCGCCGGGAGGCCGGAGAGGGGTTCGCGGACCACGCCGGACAGGAAGCCCGAGGCGGCGGCGTTCGGCTTGCCGGGGCGCACCGACACGGTCATCAGGCGCGTGACGCGGCCGTCCAGGTACCCGCGGCGCGTGT
This sequence comes from Streptomyces sp. NPDC051684, assembly GCF_044453445.1. NCBI lineage: Bacteria > Bacillati > Actinomycetota > Actinomycetes > Kitasatosporales > Streptomycetaceae > Streptomyces > Streptomyces sp. NPDC051684. The sequence continues at coordinate 87,892 of NZ_JBITCS010000012.1, forward strand.
ACTCGGCGACCAGCTGCTCGCAGATCCGCTTCTGCACGCCGTAGCTGGACTGCGGGGCGGGGAGTGTCGATTCGTCCACCACGGGCGGCAGCGGGAGTGCCGCGTCCGAGCCGTAGACCGCCACGCTGCTGGCGAGGACGAGGCGTACGGTCGGGCCGCGCGACTCCGACTGGGCGCGGGCCGCCTCCAGGAGGGCGCGGGTCGTGTCCAGGTTCGCCGTCATACCGAGGTCGAAGTCCGCCTCGCACTCCGCCGACACCGCGGCCGCGAGGTGGATGACGACGTCCACCGGCTCGGCGAACAGGTCCCCGAGGTGGTCCGTGAGGTCGCCCCGGACCACGTCCACCAGGGCGTCCGCCGTGAGCGGCGACTCGTCGGGGACGAACTTGTCCGCCAGTGTGAGGCGGTCGATGGGCGCGCCGTCGAACGTGCGCCGCTCCAGCAGGGCCTCGGCGACCTGACGGCCCAGGAAGCCGAAGCCGCCCGTGATGACGATCCTCATGCGTACTGCTCTCCTTGCATGTTCTTCAGCCAGCCGAGACCCTCGCTCGTGCCGGCCCTGGGGTGGTACTCGCAGCCGATCCAGCCGTCGAAGCCCAACTCGTCCACCACCGAAAGAAGGTGACAGAGGTTCAGCTCGCCCGCGTCGGGCTCGTGGCGGTCGGGGACGCCCGCGATCTGCAGATGGCCCACGCGGCCCGTCGGCAGATCGCGGCGGAGGGTGGCGGTGAGGTCGCCCTCGACGATCTGGCAGTGGTACAGGTCGAGTTGGACCTTCAGGTTGGGCGCGCCCACCTCGCGTACGACGGCGTGGGCGTCCGCCTGGTGGTTCAGGAAGTAGCCCGGCATGTCGCGGGTGTTGATGGGCTCGATCAGGATGTCGATCCCCGCGGGCGCCGCCTGTTCGGCCGCGTACGCCAGATTGCTCAGGTACGTGTCCCGGCACGCGGACCGCGACACGCCCTCGGGCACCAGGCCCGCCATCATGTGCACGCGCGGGCTGCCGAGCGCGGCCGCGTACTCCAGGGCCCGGTCGACGCCCTCGCGGACCTCGGCCTCGCGGCCCGGCAGCGCCGCGATGCCGCGCTCGCCGCCGTCCCAGTCGCCGGGCGGGGCGTTGAACAGGACCTGGCGCAGGCCGTGTTCGTCGAGGCGGTCGCTGAGCTCCCCGGTCCCGTACGCGTACGGGAAGAGGTACTCCACGGCCTCGAAGCCGTCCGCCGAGGCCGCGGCGAAGCGGTCCAGGAAGTCGTGCTCGGGATACAGCATGGACAGGTTCGCCGCGAACCTCGGCATGGTGACTCCAATCGGGAGAGATCGAGAGTGATCGAGAGAGGCGGGTACGTCAGCGGTTGACGACGTCCTTCTTCGTCGTCAGGACCGCCGCCGCGCCGATGACGAGCGCGAGGGCCAGAACGTACATCGGGATCGCCGTCGAACCGGTCGCGTCCTTCAGCGCGCCGATCATGTACGGGCTGACGAAGCCGGCGAGGTTGCCGACCGAGTTGATCGCCGCGAGGCCCGCCGCGGCCGCCGTGCCGCCGAGGAAGGCGGTCGGCAGCGACCAGAACAGCGGTGCGCAGGTCAACACGCCGGCCGCCGCGATCGACAGGGCGACCAGGGCCAGCGCGGTCGAGTCGGTGAAGCTCGCCGCCATCGAGAAGCCGACGGCGCCCATCAGCGACGGGATCACCAGGTGCCAGCGGCGCTCGCGGCGCTTGTCGGCGGAGAAGCCGAAGAGGTTCATGGCGATCAGCGCGGCCAGGTACGGGACGGCGCTCAGGACACCGATCGCGAGGCCCCCCTTGACGCCGGTGGACTCGACGAACGTCGGCATCCAGAACGTCAGCGCGTACTGGCCCATCACGAAGCAGAAGTAGATGAGGCACATCAGCCACACCTTGCCGTTGCGGAACGCGTCGAGGGCACGGCCGTGCACGGTGTGGTGGGTGGCGTCGGCGGCGAGGGCGCTCTCGATGACGGTCTTCTCGTCGTCGCTCAGCCACTTGGCGTCGCGCACGCTGTTGTCGAGCCAGAACAGGCAGACGACACCGATGACGAGGGCGGGGATCGCCTCCACGACGAACAGCCACTGCCAGCCGCTCCAGCCTGCGGCGTCGTCGAAGACGTCCATGATCCAGCCGGAGAGCGGGTTGCCGAAGATGCCCGCGACGGGGATCGCCGACATGAACATCGCGATGACACGGGCGCGGCGCTGGGAGGGGAACCAGTACGTGCAGTAGAGGATCACGCCGGGGTAGAAGCCGGCCTCGGCGGCGCCGAGCAGGAAGCGGAGCACGTAGAACGTGGCCTCGCTGTTGACGAAGGCGAACGCCGCGGACACCAGGCCCCAGCTGATCATGATGCGGGCGATCCAGGTGCGGGCGCCCACCTTCTGCATCAGCAGGTTCGAGGGGACCTCGAAGAAGAAGTAGCCGATGAAGAAGAGGCCGGCGCCGAGCCCGTAGGCCGCCTCGCTGAAGCCGAGGTCCGAGGACATCTGCAGCTTGGCGAAGCCCACGTTCACGCGGTCCAGGTAGGAGACCACGTAGCAGAGGATCAGGAAGGGGACGATGCGACGGATCACCTTGCGGAACACGGCGTTCTCACGTGCGAGTTCGGGGGTGTCGGCCGTGGGGACGGTCGTGGACATGAGGGGCACTTCCTTGTGCGGCTCAGGTGGGGGAACGAGCGGGAGGGGGGAACTACCAGGCCGCGCCGAACGTGGCTCTCAGTTCGGCGATGGCGTCTTCGGGGAGGGGGGTGGGTTCGCGGTCGGTCGTCAGCCACAGACGGGCCGTCTCCTCGAGCTCCTCGAGGACGGCGAGCGCGGAGGCGGCGTTCGGGCCCCAGACCACGGGGCCGAGGCGGTCGAGCAGCACCGCGCGGATCGAAGCCCCTTGTGCAGCACGGGAGTTGATGCGCTCGGTCACCAGATCGGCGACGCGCGGGTCGCCGGGCCGGTGGTACGGGATGTGCGGGACGTGTCCCACCTTCATCACGTAGTACGGGGTGATGGGCGGCAGCACGTCGTCCTGGTGCCACACACCGGCGAGGGTGAGTGCGACCAGGTGGGTGGAGTGGGTGTGGATCACGAAGCGGGCCGTGGGGTCGGCCTCGTAGATCCGGCGGTGGAGGGTGAGTGTCTTGCTGGCGCGGTCGCCCGCGACCTGCACACCACCGGCGTCGACGAGCGCGAGCCGCTCGGGCTCCAGGAAGCCGAGGGCCGCGTCCGTCGGGGTGATGAGGTGGCCGAGGCCGTCGTCGAGCTTCGCGCTGATGTTGCCGGCGCCGGCGTGGACGTAACCGCGGTCGAAGAGGCTGGTGCCGACGCGGACGATCTCCGAACGCGCCGCGTCCACGGGGGACTTGAGGTCGAGTGTCACTGGTGCTCCCCGTGGCCGAGCTTGTCGAACGACGTGGTGAAGAAGTCGGGGCCACCGAAGTTGCCCGACTTGAGGGTGATGTGCAGGGTGTCACCGTCGGCGAGCGGCGCCGCGCACCACGGCACGCCCGGATCGATCTGCGGACCGATCCGCAGTCCGGTCAGTCCGAGGGCCTGCACGACGGCGCCGGAGGTCTCGCCGCCGGCGACTACGAGTCGCCGCACTCCGCGCTCGACGAGGCCCTGGGCGACCCGCGCGAGCGTCCGCTCGACCAGCTCCCCGGCCTCGGCGGCCCCGAGCTGCCCCTGCACGTCGCGTACGGCGTCGGGGGACTCCGTCGAGTAGATGAGCACCGGTCCTTCGGACGACAGATGGGCGTCGGCGAAGGCGAGCGCCTCGGCGGCCACGTCCTCGCCCGCCGCGATCCGCATCGGGTCCACGCTGAAGCCGGGGCGGCCGGTGGCGAGGAACTCCCGCACCTGGCCGTTGGTGGCGGCGGACACCGAACCGGCGACGACCGCCGAGTGGCCGGTGGCGGCGGGGAGTTCGGCGGCCTCGGGGGACGGGGTGATGCCCCAGTTCGCGGGCAGCCCGATGGCGAGGCCCGAACCGGCGGTGACCAGCGGCAGGCCGGCGACCGCGGCGCCCAGGCGCACGAGGTCGTCGTTGGATACGGCGTCGACGACCGCGGCGCCGACGCCGTCCTTGCGCAGCTCCTCGATCCGCGCCGCGATGGCCTCGGCTCCGGCCGCGACGGCCTTGTGGTCGATGAGCCCGACGGGCCGCCCGGTCTGCGCGCCGAGCACCGACACCAGGTTGGAGTCCGTCATCGGGGTCAGCGGGTGGTGCCGCATGCCGCTCTCGCCGAGCAGCACGTCACCGACGAAGAGGTGTCCCTTGAAGACAGTGCGGCCGTTGTCGGGGAACGCGGGGGTCGCCACGGTGAAGTCGGTGCCGAGCGCGTCCATCAGGGCCTCGGTGACCGGGCCGATGTTGCCGGCCGGCGTCGAGTCGAACGTCGAGCAGTACTTGAAGTAGATCTGCTCGGCGCCCGCGGCACGCAGCCACTCCAGGGCGCGCAGCGAGGAGTCGACGGCCTCGGCGGCCGGGACGGTCCGCGACTTGAGCGCGATGACGACCGCGTCGGCGTCCTGTGGTGTCTCGGTGTCCGGAGCCGGTACGTCGATCAGCTGGACCACGCGCATGCCCGCGCGCACCAGGTTGTTGGCCAGGTCGGTGGCGCCGGTGAAGTCGTCGGCGATGCATCCGAGGCGGACGGGCATGTCAGTTCTCCTTCTGGGGCGCGGGCGCCGGCGCGGGCTGCGGTGCGGGCCGGGGCGCGGGCTTCGGTTCGGGCAGTTCAATGCCCGGGAAGATCTTGATGACCGCGCTGTCGTCCTCGCCGCCGAGACCGGACGCGGAGGCCTGGAGGAACATCTGGTGGGCGGTCGCGGACAGCGGCAGCGGGAACTTCTCGGGCCGGGCCGAGTCCAGCACGAGCCCGAGGTCCTTGACGAAGATGTCGACGGCGGAGAGCGGTGTGTAGTCCCCCTCCAGCACATGGGCCATGCGGTTCTCGAACATCCACGAGTTGCCCGCGCTGTGGGTGATCACCTCGTACAGCGACTCGGCCGGCACACCCGCCTTGATGCCGAGGGCCATGGCCTCCGCGGCGGCCGCGATGTGCACGCCCGCGAGCAACTGGTTCACGATCTTGACCTTGGAGCCGAGCCCCGCGGTGTCGCCGAGCCGGTAGACCGTGGCGCTCATCGCGTCGAGCACGGGCTCGGCGAGCGCGTACGCCTCCGGGGCGCCGGAGGTCATCATCGTCAGCTCGCCGGTGGCGGCGCGGGCGGCGCCGCCGGAGATCGGCGCGTCCAGGCAGCGCACGCCCAACTCATTGAGCCTGCCCTCCAGTTGGGCGGCGAAGGTGGGGTCGACGGTGGAGCACATGACGTAGACGGAGCCGGGGCGCAGCCGGTGGGCCGCGCCGCCGTCCCCGAAGAGGACCGACTCGACCTGCGCCGAGTTGACCACGACGCCGACGAGGACGTCGACGTCGGCCGCCAGGTCGCCGGCCGTGTCGTGCGCGGCGCCGCCCTCGCGGGCGAAGTCGGCGGCCACGTCGGCGCGCAGATCGTGGACCGCCACGTGGAACCCGGCCGCGCGCAGGCTGCGCGCCATGCCGAGCCCCATGGCCCCGAGGCCGACGACACCCACGCGGGGCCGGTCCTGTCGATCCTGGTCGTGCATGTGTGTCCGTCCCTGTCTCTCGCCGTGGGCCGTGGGGCCGCGGGTCGAGGCCCGTGGGGCCGTCGAGCGCAGGTCATATGATGACCTGACGTCGCCGGTGAGTACAGGGTGATGCCGGTCACACGTGGGTGGCGGCGTCCCGCCGGGAGTAATGGCTGCGGCTTCGCCGGAAGTTGAGTCACAAGCGATGCGCGGGACCTTGTTACCCAGACCCGTCGCGCTCCGCCTCACCGCCGGGATCGGCGCGCTCGTCCTCGCGGGGGCGGCCGCGATGACGCTGTCGACGTCCGAGGCGTCGGCCGCCGTGACCGGCACCGCCACCGGCTACGCCACGCAGAACGGCGGAACCACCGGAGGCGCGGGCGGAGCGACCGTACGGGCCACCACCGAGACGCAGATCCACGCGGCCCTGTGCAACCGCGCGAGCGACAGCGCCCCGATCACCATCGAGGTCGAGGGCACGATCAACCACGGCAACACCGCCAAGGTGTCCGGCGACAGCTGCAGCACGGCCGCCGGTGTCATCGAGCTCAAGCAGATCAGCAACGTCACGATCGTCGGCGTCGGAAACGGCGCGGTCTTCGACCAACTCGGCATCCACATCCGCGAGTCCAGCAACATCGTCATCCAGAACGTGACGGTCCAGAACGTCAAGAAGTCCGGCTCGCCCACCTCCAACGGCGGCGACGCCATCGGCATGGAGAGCGACGTCCGCAACGTCTGGGTGGACCATGTGAACCTGCTCGCCTCGGGCGGCGAGTCGGAGGGCTACGACGGCCTCTTCGACATGAAGGACAACACCCAGTACGTCACCCTCTCGTACAGCACGCTGCGCAACTCGGGGCGTGGCGGCCTGATCGGCTCCAGCGAGACGGAGCTGTCCAACGGCTACATCACGTTCCACCACAACCTGTACGAGAACATCGACTCCCGCGCACCCCTGCTGCGCGGCGGCACGGCGCACATGTACAACAACTACTACGTGAGCCTGAACGAGTCGGGCATCAACTCCCGCGCCGGGGCGAAGGCCAAGGTCGACAACAACTACTTCAAGGACTCGAAGGACGTCCTCGGCACCTTCTACACGACCGCCGCCGGATCCTGGCAGGTCAGCGGCAACACCTTCGACAACGTGAGTGACGTGGTCCGGCGCCGCGAGCGACTACAAGCCGGCCGGGCCGAACCCGACGTCGAACACCACGGTCTCGATCCCGTACTCCTACAAGCTCGACGCGTCGTCCTGCGTGCCGGGTGTCGTGGGCGAGACGGCGGGACCCACCGACCCCACGCTCACGCAGCCCTCCGGCACGAACCTGAGCATCGGCGCGGGCGCCGACGGCTCCAGCAGGGCGGACGGCACCAGCTACGGCAACGTACGCGACGGCAGCATGACCACCTACTGGTCGCCGAGCGGCACGACCGGCTCGGTCTCGGTCAAGTGGGGTATGGCCACCGCGGTCTCCAAGGCGAACATCCGGGAGACGGCGGGAGCCGCCGGCCGCATCAAGGCCTGGCGGCTCCTCAACGGTGACACGGGCGCGGTGCTGGCCTCCGGCACTGGCGCGGGTGTCACCTCGTTCCCCAGGACCTCGCTGAAGAAGCTCACGCTGGAGATCGCCAGCGCGAGCGCGACGCCGCAGGTCGCGGAATTCGAGACGTACGCCCAGTGGACGGAAGACCCGCGCCCGCCGGTTTCCGGACCGGCGGGCGCGGGTCCGGCCGCACATGCCCCGGTCAGCCGTGGAACGTGATGTACCCGTTGCGGTCCCGGTCGTTCGTCGACGCCTTGTAGGAGTGGACGTCCGAGCGGGGGCCTGAGGGCTTGTACAGGTAGATGGTGTCCTTGTCGTTGTTCCACATGAAGTTGCAGTTGTCGCGGTAGACGACGTTGTTCGCGTCGGAGTCCGTGCCGTTGCCGCCGCGCAGCTTCACGTAGTCACCGGGCTGCAGGGAGTGGCTCGCGGTGAACTTGAAGCGGTTCCCCGCGGCGTCCTTGACGAGGTACCCCTTGAGGTTGACCGTCGCGGTGCGCGAGTAGTTCTTGATGGTCAGGTACTCGTTCTTGGTGTTGCCGCCCGAGCAGCGGTTGTCGTCCGTGCCGGGGGCGTTGTACTGGACGCCCCTGATCTTCAGGGCCGAGGAGTACTCGGCGGCCTGCGCGGGCGACACGGTCGCGGCGAGCGCGGCGACGGCGGCGGCTGCGGGCAGGGCGTAGCGGTAGCGCATGAGGTTCCCCCCTCATTCGTTCCAGTGGAGCCCCGCGACCATATGCCATGTGCGTGGGCGGTGGCGGCAATGTGAAGGAAACGTGTACAGGATGGCTCAGGGTGTGCTGATCGAGGCCCCCGGCCCCAGCGGTATGTCGAAGCCGTAGAAGATGCCCAGCACCGCGAGCCAGGCCACGAGGAACGGGACCACGAACACCGACAACCGCGAGAGCAGGGAGCCGAGTTGGGCCTCCGGGCGAGGACCACGAGGCCCGCGCGGAGCATGCCCCGGCGTTGGAGGGCGGTGACCTCCGTGGTGACCTCCCCGTCCGACTCGGTACCGTCCCCGGTCGGCTGCGGCAGCCGCGGCTCCAGGACCCGCGAGATGAGGAAGCCGCCGATGAGGGCGAGGACGACGCTCGCCGACGCCGTGTAGAAGTAGTTGATCAAGATGTGCGTCGGGGCGTCCCCGCCCTGCGGGAGGACCTGCGCGGCCTGATGGGTGATGCCCGTGTAGAGGGCGTCGAGCGCGCCGATCGTGAAGCCCGCCGCGTACCCCGCGCACACGCAGGCGAAGCCGCCGATCAGGCCCGCGACCGGGTTGCGGCCCGCGTTCTTGAACACCAGCGCGGCCAGCGGCGGGATCACCAGGATCGCCACGTCGCTCATCAGGTGGGCCTGCGCCGCCACGAAGGCCACCAGGTACGGGAGCAGCCAGACCGGCGCGCGGGAGATCGAGGCGCGGACCATCGTCTCCAGCAGGCCGGTGCGTTCGGCCACGCCGACCGCTGCCATCATCAGGAGCACCGTGCCGAGCGACGGGAAGCCCGTGAAGTTGGGGATGAAGTTCTCCAGGAGCCAGACCACGCCGTCCCCGGTGAACACCCCCTTGACCGCCACCGTCTTGTCCTCGCCGGGAATCGTCACCGTCGCGCCGGCCGCCGCGAGCGCGGTGGACGCGGCGCCGACGAGGACGAACAGACCGAGGAAGAGCAGGACCGGGTGGGGGAGCTTGTTGCCCACCCGCTCGATGCCGGACATGGCCCTGTCGATGAACCCCGCTCTGGTGGGCCCCTTCTCGGGGGCCGGGGCCTGTGTCGTCATGTCCCGAGTCCGTTCTTGCGGAGTGTGCCGCCCTGCGCGACGAGGACGACGTTCGCCGGGTCGGCGAGCAGTTCGATGTCGGCGAGCGGGTCGCCCTCGCACAGCACCAGGTCGGCCCGCTTGCCCGGCTCCAGCGTGCCGATCTCGGCGTCCAGGCCGAGGAGTTCGGCGGCGGAGCGGGTGCCCGTGGTGATTGCCCGCAGTGGTGTCATGCCGAGGGCCACGAGGTGGGTGAGCTCGCGCAGGTTGCGTCCGTGCGGGACCATCGCCGCGTCCGTGCCCATGGCGATCCGCACGCCCTCGGAGATCGCCGCGGAGATGTTCTCCTTGGTGATCGACGACCAGCGGACCTTCTTCTCGTAGTGGTACGGCTCCATGGTGGCCTTGTCGATGCCGTCGAAGACCGTGGAGAGTGTCGGGACGACGAACGTGCCGCGCTCGCCCGCGAGTTCACGGGCCTGCGCCGACATGCCGTAGCCGTGCTCGACGCTGGTGACACCGCCGCGGATGGCGTTGAGGATGCCCGCGGTGCCCTGCGCGTGCGCGGCGACCGGGCGGCCGCCGTGCCGGGCCAGCTCCTCGACGACCGTACGGATCTCGTCCTCGGTGAGGCCCTCGTCGTCGGGGTGGTCGTACGGGCTCGACATGCCGCCCGTGGCGCACACCTTGATGACATCGGCGCCCGCGCGCAGCAGCTTGCGCACGGCGAGCCGCACCTCGTCCGGGGTGTCGGCGATCTCGCCCATCCCGGCGCTCGGATCGAAGCCGCACTCGGTCGCGAAGTCGGCGTGGCCGCCGGTGTGGCTGAGGATGCGCACGGCGGTGTGGATGCGCGGTCCCGTGGTCAGGCCCTGTGCGACCGCCGTGCGGTAGCCGGCCGGCAGCCCGCCGAGGTCGCGCACGGTCGTGACACCGGCATCGAGGGTGGCACGCAGCCGCTCGGCGGTGCGGAAGGTCTCGACGGTGGTGTCCTGCTCGTAGCGGCGCACCATCTGGCGCGCGGACTCGACACCGAGGTGGACGTGGGTGTCGATGAAGCCGGGCAGGAGCGTGCGGCCGCCCGCGTCGATGGTGCGGACGCCGGGCAGGGCGTCCGGCGCCGTCGCCGCAGGGCCCGCGTACGTGATGAGGCCCTCGGTGTCGACGACGAGCGTGGCGCTCTCGACGGGGGCCGCGCCGGTGCCGTCGATGAGGCGGGCGTTGGTGATGCGAAGCGAGGAAGGCTGTTGGGAACTCATGAGCGAACACTGTCGGATTCGGCGATGACGAACACGTAAAATCGCAGGAACCCGACCCGCCCCGACGATCTGTGCAGGATTTGGGCCACTGTGAGAACGCAGCTTTCGGAACCGTCTGCGGAGAAACCGTCTGCGGAGGAATCCACCGCAGAGGAACCCGCCGTTGCGGAGCGCACCGTGGTGGAGCGCACCAGGATCGACGAGCTCGATCTCGCCCTCGTGCACGCCCTTCAGATCAACACCCGCGCCCCGTGGACACTCATCGGCGAGGCCCTCGGCATCGACCCCGTCACCGCCGCCAGGCGCTGGGAGCGGCTCGCGCGCAGCGGCGCCGCCTGGGTCGACGGCTATCTCGCGCTCGACCGCGACGAGGGCTCGGTGTACGCGCAGGTCGAGATCGACACCGGCGGGCATCTGCCGGAGGACGTGCTGACCTCGCTCGCCGCGGACTCCCGGATGCTCAGCCTCAAGCAGACGTCCGGCGGGCGCGATCTGCTGGCCATCGTGGGTGCCTCGTCGTTCGACGACCTCGCCCGGTACACCGGGGAGCGGATCTCCCGGCTGCCCGGTGTGCGCGGCACCAGGATCCATGTCATCACGGCCGTGCCCTTCGAGGGCGCGCAGTGGCGGCTGCGGAGCCTCACACCGAGCCAGCGCGCCCTGCTCCGCCCCGACGACGCGGCCGCCGAGAGCCCCGCACCCGACGAGCCGATACGGCCCATAGACCGGCGCATCGCGCACGCGCTCGGCACCGACGGGCGGATGCCGCTGTCGGGCCTCGCCCGCGCCACCGGTGCGAGTACCGCCACGGTCCGCCGCAGGCTGCGCGTGCTGGCCGCGGGCGGACGGCTCTCGCTGCGGTGCACCCTGGCCCGGCCGCTGACGGAATTCCCCGTCTCCGCCGTCTACTTCGGGTCCGTGCCCGCCGAGAACCTGGACCCTGCCGTACAGGCCCTGCGCACCCTGCCGGGCCTGCGCATGTGCAGCATCACGGCGGGCACCCACAACCTCATCCTGGACATCTGGCTGCGCACGCTGGCCGAGGTGCACACCACGGAGGCCCTCCTCAACCGGCGCCTCGCCGACCTCGGCCTGCGCATCACGGAGCGCGCGGTGGTGCTGCGCACGCTGAAGCACGCCGGCCGACTGCTCGACCGGCGCGGCCACAGCGTGGGCGCCGTCCCTCTCAGGTCGACCGGAGACTGAGTTCCCGCTCCTCCGCGTCGGCGTCGAAGCCCACCGGCTCCCACCGCTTCACGAGGAGCGCGATCAGGCCGAGGACCGGCGCGCCGAGAATCACCCAGTACACGCCGGTGCCGAGGCCGGTGCTGAGGATCGGGAAGAAGAACAGCGTGAGCGTCGAACCGAGGCGCAGCACCGCCTGGTTGAAGCCGATGGAGACACCGCGCATCGAGGTCGGGAAGCCCAGCGAGGCGTAGCTCATGATGTGCGCGCCGGGGCCGAAGCCCTGCGCGAACATGAACGCCCCGAGCATCAGGATGCCCGCCGTCACGAGGGCCGTGCCCGAGGGCTGTCCGATGAGCGCGAGCACCGTGATCGCCACGAGCTGGATCGCGAAGCCGAGCGACATCATCGGCCAGGCGCCCTTCGTCGACGCCCAGTGGATGCCGAGCAGTCCACCGGTCAGCGCGAAGACGAGGTTCAGGGTGAAGGACGACGCGATGGTGGTCAGCGGGCCCTGCGTCATGAGCGTGGCGATGATGATCGGCAGACCGAACGCGACCGCGTTGTAGCCGAAGGTCTCCGCGAGGCCGACCGCCACCGACTGGATGGTGCGCGTGCGGTACGGGCCCTTGAACAGGCGGGCGTAGGAGGCGAGCCCGGGGCGCTGCGGGCGCTCCGTCTTCCCCTCGACGTCATCGGGGACGTACGCATCGACACCGTAGGACTGCCGCAGGATGCCCGCCGCGCCCTCCAGGTCGCCCTGGTCGGCTGCCCAGGTCGGGGACTCGTTCATGTAGCGGCGGCGCAGCAGCAGGACCACGAGTGCGGGGATTGCGCCGAAGCCGACGGTGAAGCGCCACAGCCAGCCCAGGTGTGCGTCGGGCAGTAGGAAGTACAGCGCCATGATGACGAGGTAGCAGCCGCTGGTGGCCGCGTACCAGGCGGGCGACCAGGCGGCCGTGCGCGAGCCCTTGCTGCCCTTGCCGCGCAGCCGGGAGAACTCGGCGAGGAACGCGATGGCGACCGGGATGTCCATGCCGACGCCGATGCCCATCACGAAACGGGCGCCGATCAGCGTCCAGGCGTCCTGCGCGACCGCGCACACCAGCGCCGTCACCACGAAGAACAGCATGTTGGCCATGAAGACCCGGTAGCGGCCTATTCGGTCCACGAGCCAGCCGCCGAGGAGCGCGCCGATCAGCGAGCCGACGCTGATCGACGCGGTGACGACACCGGCCATCGTGGAGCTGAGACCGAACTGCTTCGTGATGTCGGGGAGCCCGTACGCGAGCGAGCTGAGGTCGTACGCGTCGAGGAAGATGCCGCCGAGCGCGATGATCACGATCATCCGGGCGTGCTTGCCGCGCGCCGTGCCGGAGTTGACCAGATCGGAGACGTCGGCCGCGGACCGGATCGCGACGGGTCCCGTCCCGGCGGTCGGGGGTGTGGTGGTGCTCACGGGGGCCTTCCGGTGTGCTTCCGATGGTGCGGGTGGTACGGGTGGAGCGTTGCGCGGAATCGTATGCAACCACCGGAAGGCCCTCGTCCACTTGTCCGGATGCTGGTCAGTGCTCGTGTTCCCCGGTGTCCGGCTTGGCCCCCGGCGTCCACTTCTGGGTGGACTTCCCATTGAGGTCCCACACCACCTTGCCGGCGCGGACGGTCAGCTGGGTGGTGAGCTTGCGGCTGCCGTCGATCCGGTAGCCGAAGCTGTCGACGTAGCCGAACCTGCCCTTGTCGAGGGAGAACATCGCCAGGTCGGCCGGGGCGCCGACCGAGAGGTTGCCCAGGTCGGCGCGGCCGACGGCCTTCGCGGGCTTCCAGGTGGAGGCCTCGACCACGTCCTTGAGCGGCATGCCGAGCGTGAGGAACTTGCCCATGATGTTCGGCATGTCCTTCATGCCGGCGTTCATGCTGGTGATGTGCAGATCGGTGGAGATGGTGTCGGGTGCGAAGCCCTCCTTCATCGCCTCGACGGCCACGTTCCAGCTGAAGCTGCCGCCGCCGTGCCCGACGTCGAACAGCACACCCCGCTCCCGGCCCTTGTGCAGGCCGGAGTTGAGCTTGCCGCTGTCGAGCAGTTCGTTGCGCAGGCCCGAGTACACATGGGAGTAGATGTCACCGGGGCGCAGTTTCTCGCCGAGGAGTTGCTCGATCGGCCGCTCGGGGTGGTTGGCGCCGAAGTCGACCATCACCGGGAGGTCGGCCTTGGTGCCCGCCTCGACCGCGTTGTCGACGGCGGCCCAGTCCTTGCCCTCGTAGTGTGCGGTCTTGATGCCGACGACGGTGTCCGGGTGCTGGGCCGCCTTCTCCGCCGCGGGCCCCGGCTTCATGTCACTGACGTCCTGCTCGACCTTGGCGCCGCCCATGCCCTTGCCGACGATGTTGAGGAAGGCGAGGACGCGGGTCTGGGAGCGGTCGATGATGTTCTTCTTGAACAGGTCGAAGTTGGCCGCGCCCGAGGAGCCCGCGTCGACGGCGGTGGTGACACCGGTGCGGAAGGTGAAGCCGTCGGGTGCCACCCCGTTCTTGCCGTTCGCGTAGTCGTCCTCGGGTCCCGGGAACAGATGGGCGTGCAGATCGACCAGGCCGGGGGTGAGGTACGTACCCGCCGCGTCGACCTTCTGTTTCGCGGCGGAGGCGTCGATGTCCTTCGCCACCTTCGCGATCTTCCCGTCCTTGACCGCGACGTCGCGGACCGCGTCCACATGGTTCTTCGGGTCGATGACATGGCCGCGCTCGATGACCAGGTCGTAGGCCTCGGCCTGCGCCTTCGCGGCCGCCGTCGACGGTGCCAGGGCGCCTGCCGTCGCCGCGCCGAGCGTCAGCGTCAGGGCGGCCGGAAGCACCAGCCAGTGGGCCCGCTGTCTTATGTGCATGAGGACTCCCTCGTCGTTCGGACCGGTGGGACGACTCAGATGACGGCGATGCAGTCGATCTCGACCAGCGAGTCGCCCGGGATGCCGGCCGCCGCCGCGATCGTGGTGCGCACACCGGGTTCGGGGCCCCAGCGGCCGAGGAAGACCTCGTTCATCCCGTCGTAGTCGTCGAGGGTGTTCAGATAGACGTTGATCTTGAGGACCTTCGCCATCGAGGAGCCCACGGACTCCAGATGGCGCTCCACCTCGTTCAGCACATGGTCGGTGTGCGCGCGGATGTCACCCTCGAAGTGGGCGCCGATCCCGGAGATGAAGACCATCGAGCCGTACGTGACGATGGGGCTGAACAGCGGGTTCTCCGGCGGCTTCCCGCCGTCGGGGTAGTGCACCTCCTTGCGCGGCTTGTCGGGCTTGCCGTGCCGGGCGTCGGCGGCCGAGGCCGGGCCCGCGCCCGCCACGGCCGGTACGGCGGCGATGGCCGCCACGGCGGGGGCCTTGCGGATGAAGTCCCGTCGGTTCGAGGTCACGCGTCCTCCGATGAAGGTGATGGTGGGAGTGCTGGAGAAGGGGGGGGGGCTCAGGACGTGCGGGTCGCGTTCCAGGTGCCCTTGAGGTACTCGCCCAGATCGACGCGGCCGCTCATCTCGTCGCCGGAGAGCTTGCCGGTGAAGGCGTACGAGAGGGAGTCGCCGTGCTCCTCCCCGTACGAGCTGCGCACGGTCACCTCGTCGGCGCTCACCGAGCCCGTGGCGGCGCGTGAGACGAAGTCGCCGCGGTGGGTGCCCGTGAGCTTCGCGCCGTCCTGCTTCAGCGTCAGCTTGTGCGCGCTGGAGGCGCCGGCCGCGTAGGTGATCTCCAGGGACCAGGTGCCGCTCGCGTCGACGGAGGGCGGCTTCGGCTTCGCGGGGGCCGGCGGCGGGTCCTTCAGCTGCTTGACGATGTGGTCGGCGATGGTCTTCTCGTCGCCGGCCTCCAGCATGTACGGGGTGACGGCGAGGCCCGAGAGCGCTGGGTCCTTGCCGCTCGCCGGGTTGATGGCGATGCGCGGCTCGCCCGCCCACAGGGCGTCCACGATCGTCTGGCCGACGACACCGCGCTTCTCCGCGTCCCAGAACAGGTTCAGCGTCGGCGTGCGGTTGGACAGGCCCTCCGGCTGGACGAGTTCGGAGGTGACACCCGGGACCGCGGCGGAGACCCGCTTGGCGATGGTGCGCAGCCACGAGGTCCACTTCGCGTACTCGGCCTTGTGGTCGCGGCGCACCCACATCTCGACGGCCGCGAGCATGCCCATGGCCTCCTCCTTGCCGACCTTGAAGCCGCGGGCGTAGCCGTGGTGCGGCGCGCTGTGCACCCACGCCGCGCGCACCAGGTCCTCGCGGCCGAGCAGGATGCCCGCCGACTGCGGCCCGCGCAGCGCCTTGCCGCCGCTGTACGCGACGAGGTCGGCGCCGCGCTTCAGGTGCACGTTGGGGATGGTGAGGACCTCGGCGGCGGCGTCGACCAGGACGGGCACGTCCTTGGCGTGGGCGAGGTCGGCGATGGTCCTCAGGTCCAGTTCGCTCTCGTCGACGCGGGGCATCGCGAACACGTAGACGAGCGCGGTCTGCGGGCCGAGCGCCGCCTTCATCTCCTCGCGCGTCGCCACCTCGACGACCTTCAGGCCCACGGCGCTGATGGCGGCCTCGTACACGTTCCGGGAGTGCTTGGGGATGATCGCCTCGGTCTTCTTGAAGCCGCTCAGGTCGGGGATCTGGATGTGCAGGTCGGGGTTGCCGCCCGCCGTGCAGGCCGCCGACGCGTGGGTCAGGGCCGCCGAGCAGCCGGAGCTGACCATGCCGAACCCGGCGCCGGTCAGCTCGCCGAGCCGTCTGCCGACGCCGTCGGCCAACTCGTCCAGCTGCACGTACTGTCGCGACGCCGCGTCGATGGCCTCGCGCACCTCCGGCAGGATCAGCGAACCGCTCAGGACGGTGTAGGTGCCGCGGCCGTTGATGAGGGGCCGGACGCCGATCCGCTCGTAGCCGCCCTTCTTCGCGGCGGCGTTGGTCGTGCCGGTGGACCTGTCGGCCGCCGACGCCTCTCCCGCGAGCAGCGGGCCGAGCGTGAGCGCCCCGCCGACCGCTGCGCTGCGCCCGAGCATCGTGCGACGTGTGACTGGGTCAGTACGCATCCGAACCCTCGACTTCCGCCTCGTTGACCGGTGTTGGACACACGCTAGGAACGCCGTCGACCGGCGTTAAGCGCGCCGTGCTGATGCGGGTATTCGCAAGTTGGATGAACCGTTCCGGGTGTCCTCGGTGAGGTCCCGGGTGCCCGGTGGCACCTGTGACGCCTCGATCTCGCGCAGCAGCGTGCGCGCGGGCGGTGTCAGGGTCCGGGTGGTGGACCAGTGCACCGCGACCCGGCGCCCGCACGGCACGTCGAGCCTGCGCGCCACGACACCCGAGGTGTCCGCGGTGGCGACGGCGAGGAGGTTGGTGACACCGATGCCGAGGCCGCTGCGGACCAGCGAGATGAGGGTCTGCGGCTGGTTGGTGGCCTGGACGGCGTTGGGCTCCAGGCCGCGCTCGCTGAACGCGCGGTACGTCTCGAAGCCCATCGCCTCGGGGGAGCCGAGCCGGCCGATGGTGATCAGGGGGTGCGCGGCCACCGCCGCCAGCGGCAGCGGCTCCGGCAGTTCGGCCAGCAAGTGGTCGGGCGGGTGGACCGCGATCAGGCCCTCCCACCACAGCGGCCGCGACTCCACCGAGGGGCCCGGCGGAGGTGCCATCGGGCGCAGGCAGACGTCCACCTCGCCGCTCGCGAGCGCCGCGTCGAGCTCCAGGGTGGAGCGCTCGACCAGGACCACCTTGATGGCGGGCCGGGTGCGCGCCATGCGTTCCAGGAGCTGCGGCACGAACGCCACGCTCGCGCTCGGGTAGCTGCCGAGCGTCACCACGCCCCGCGCGGCGCCGCGGTACCCGGCCATCGCGGCCTCGGCCCCGGCGAGCCGGCGCAGGATGGCGCGCGCGTGCTCGGCGAGGACCGCGCCCGCGTCGGTGGGTGTCACCGGGCGCCGGTCGCGGTCGAACAGCGGCACCCCCGCCTCCCGTTCGAGGGCGGCGACATGCATGCTCACGCGCGGCTGGGAGCGGTGGGTCAGTTCGGCCGCCGCGCTGAAGCTGCCGGTGTCCACGACGCCGAGGAAGGAGACGAGCCATTCGAGACGCAGATCGGAACGGAGCATGCCTCTCGTCTACCGTCGCCAGAGCGCCGCGGACCAGAAGGGACCGGCTTTCAGAGGAGGGCCGATACGGTTTCCGAATAGCGTGCGAAACCGTGAACCCGCTTGCGCGGCACGCCGGTTCAGCGCGGCGCCCCCGACGGTGCCTCGATGTGCTCGATCCAGTACTCGCGGGTCAGCGCGTCGACCCCGGCCGGGGCCACCCCGCGCAGATGCACCATGTCGCCGTCGGTGCCGGCGATCCGCCCGTGCTTCTGCAGTTGCAGGATGTGGTACCGCTCCGGCTTGAACCCGAGTTCGACGTCGACGGCGAACCGCCCCCGGGGATCGCGGAGTTCCCCCACCCCGGGCCCGACCTTCCCGGTGGCCTGCACGCTCAGCCACACCTGGTAGACGATCACGAGGAGCACCACCACCGCGATCTTCCGCAGCGTGGGACTCTTCGCGGTCCTACGAAGCAGCGACGACGTCGGCGGCACCGTCCTCATCCCCTTCCCCTGACAGCAGCGCGTTGACCCGGTCCACGGCGGCCCGGAACTCCGGCAGCGTCACGGCGGTGTCCCAGCGCCGGGGCCGGGGCAGTGCCACGTCGACGATCTCCCGCACCCGGCTGGGGCGGCGGGTGAGCACCACGACGCGGTCGGAGAGGAACACCGCCTCGTCGACGTCGTGGGTGACGAAGAAGACGGTCGGGCGGCGGCTCTCGAAGATGCCGGTGAGGTCCTCTTGCAGCTTGCGCCGGGTCTGCGCGTCGATGGAGGCGAACGGCTCGTCCATGAGCATCACCGCCGGTTCGTTGGCGAGCACGCGGGCCACGCCGAGCCGCTGCTGCATGCCGCCGGACAGCTCGTGCGGATAGCGGTGCTCGAAGCCCGCGAGGCCGACCAGGTCGAGGAACTCCCGTGCCCGGTCGGCGCGTTCGGCCTTCGGCACCCCGCGCATGCGTGGGCCGAAGGCGACGTTGCCGAGCACCGTCTTCCACGGGAAGAGGGCATGGCTCTGGAACACCACACCCCGGTCGGGTCCTGGGCCGTGCACGGGCGCGCCGTCCACGGAGACCGTGCCGCCGCTCGCCTCGACGAACCCGGCGACGATGTTCAGGACGGTGGTCTTGCCGCAGCCGCTCGGCCCGAGGACCGACACGAACTCGCCCTCCTGGACACCGAAGGAGACCTCGTCGATGGCTGTGACCTCCTCGCCGCCGTAGTCGTCGGCGTAGGCCTTGCGCAGTTTGCTGATCTCCAGAGCGGTCATCCGTCGTTCTCCCACCAGCTCGTTCGTCGGTCGCCGGTCACCCGTCGGCCTCCAACCTGCGGACCATTCCCCAGCGTTCGACGGTCGCCCGCTCGAACGGGGCCAGGATCAGCGCGTCCAGCGCGTGCCAGAGCGCGCCGAGGACGACCATGCCGAGGAAGACCTGGCTGATGTCGCCGACCGGGCGCGCGTCGAACATCATGTAGCCGATCCCGCTCGTGCCGACGATGATCTCGGCGGCCACCAGGGCCCGCCAGCCGTAGCCGAGCCCGGTGCGGATGCCGCCCGCCACCGACGGCAGCGACCCCGGCACGACCACCTCGACGAACACCCGCCACCGCCCGGCTCCGAGGCTGCGCGCCGCCCGCACCAGTTCGCGCGGCACCTGCTCGACGCCCGCGACGACGCTGAGCATCAGCGGGAAGACGATGGTGTAGACGATCACGAAGGTGACGGCGGTCAGGCTGAAGCCGAACCAGACGATGACGATCGGCAGCCACGCGATGTCCGCGATGGCCTGGAAGAACAGCAGGATCGGCCAGAAGAACCGGCGCAGTCGGCCGATCATCGCCACCGCGAAGCCCAGCGGCAGCCCGATGAGCAGACCGAACCCGACGCCGTACGCGAGGCGGGTCAGGGAGTCGGAGAGATAGCCCGGCAGGATGCCCTTCTCCAGGAGACCGCCGAGCGTAGCGAGGACGGTTCCGGGGCCCGCGAAGAACGAGCGGGGGAACACCTCGAACTCGGCCAGCAGCCACCACAGGGCGACGACCGGCACGAACGGGCCGAGCGTGCGGACGGTGCCGCTGCGCAGCAGGCGCCGCCACACGGGCGCGGGCGCCGTGGACAGTGCGGCCATCAGCGGTTCACCCCCGTCATGCCCCAGCGCTCCACCGTGCGCCGCTCCAGGGGTGCGAGCAGGAGCCGGTCCATCAGCAGCCACAGCACCCCGATGATCACCATCGAGGCGATGATGACGTCCGTGCGGAAATACTTCTGCGCCTGGAACAGCGCGTAGCCGAGGCCCGCGCTGCCCGCGATGATCTCGGCGGCCACGAGCCCGCGCCAGCCGTAACCCAGGCCCACGCGAAGCCCGGTGACGATGCTCGGCAGGGCGCCCGGCAGCAGGATCTCCCAGAGCATCCGGACCCGCCCCGTGCCCAACGAGCGTGCCGCTCGCAGCAGTTGGACCGGGATCTGGCGCACGCCCAGCATCGCGTTGTACGTCAGCGCGAAGAACATCGCGTTCCACACGATGAAGACGACCGCGCGGTCCCCGTAGCCGAACCACAGCGTCGCCACCGGGATCCACGCGATGCCCGCGAGGGCCACCGAGAACCGCAGCAGCGGTGCGAAGAACGCGGACAGTGCCCGGCTGGAGCCGAGCGCGATGCCGAAGGGCAGCGCGGTCACCAGCGCGAGCACGATCCCGATCCCCATCCGCCGCAGGCTCGCGCCCAGATGGCGGGCCAGGTCACCGCTCGCCGCCATGTCACCGAGCGCCCTGAGCACATCGGTCACCTGCGGGAACACCCGCAGCGGCGTCCCCGTGACGGCCACGGTCACCGCCCAGGCGACCACGAGTACGGCGAGCGGCCCGACGAACCACAGCGCGGCGACGGCGCGCGAACGGCGGCGCCGCGCGCGGGGCTTCGCCGGGCGGCCCGGGGCCGCGGTCGCCGGGCCCCGGAGCGCCTCCTTCGTCGTCGGCGGGGTCACGACGGGCAGGCCTTCGAGGCGCTCGCCCGGTCGAAGCGGTAACCGCCGCCGACGGCCGCCGCCTTCGGCACGGCGGGCAGATCCCGGAACAGCTTCGGGTTGGCCGCCATCACCTTCAGGATCGGCTTGGGGTCGAAGTACCGGTCGACGTCGAAGCCCGCCTTGACGGCGCCCTGCTTGGCGAGCAGCCGGGCCTGGGTGTCGAGGGCGAGGTAGTTGCAGGCGGAGAAGCGCGGGTCGAGCTGCTTCACGTTGTGCCGCATCGCCTCCACGGCCACCGCCTTCTTCGTGCCGGGCAGCCACCGCGTCGCGGAGTCGGCCGCGTCCTTCGGGTTTTCGCGCATCCACTGGTCGGTGCGCGCCCGCGCCGTCAGGAACCGCTCGACGACCTCCGGGTGCTTCTTCGCGTACGAGGGGGTGGTGACGATGTAGCCGATGAACGGGATGTGGCCGCCGCCGCGCAGCACCTCCTTGGCGCCGTCGACCTGGTCGACGATGGTGATGGGGAACGGGTCCCAGACGATCGCGGCGTCGATGCCGCCAGTCTTGAGGGCGACCGCCATGTCCGGCGGCTCCGTGTTCACGATCTTGATGTCACCGGTCTTCAGACCGGCCTCGCGCAACAGGCCGAGCAGATAGAGGTGGTTGATGGAGCCCTCGGAGACGCCGATCTTCTTGCCGCGCAGGGACGTCAGGTCCTTGCCGTCCACGCCGGAGCCGGCGGCCGCGACCACGGCCATCGTCTCGTCGATGCTCTTCCGGCTCGACGAGCCGGTGTAGTTGCCGACGAGCGACAGGTCGATGCCCTTCTGTGCGGCGGCGATGGCGGGCGTGCCGACCTGGACGAAGTCGACCTCGCCCGCTTGCAGGGCGTTGAGCGCGTCGACGCCGGTCGGGTACGGCTGGGCCAGCTTCACGTTGAGGTTCTGCTCGTCGAAGTACCCGGCCTCCACTCCGGACGGCAGCCCTATCTGGTCGACGGCGGACACATATCCGGCTCTGACGCGGGTCGGCGCCGCCGCGCCCGCGCCGGACGCACCCTCTACGGCGTCGTCCACGGTGGAACCGTCGGAACACCCCGCGAGCAGCAGGATTCCCGAGCATGCCGCCACGGCGACGTGGCGTTTGGCGCGAACCATTGGCTTCTCAACTCCTCATCGGACCGGTGTACTTGCTGACGGTGGCGGCCGGTCGGCGCCGAGGTGCCGCAGCGCGGCGTCGACGTCCTCGCGGCGCGGGATCGGGGTGACGGCGCCGGGCCCCGTCGTGGTGAGGGCCGCAGCGACCGCCGCGTACCGGGCGGCCTCCTCGGGAGCGGCCCCGGCCAGGAGACGCGCCGCGAAGGCGCCGTCGAAGGCGTCACCGGCGCCGGTGGTGTCGACCGGGTCGACCCGGTGCGGCGGGATGCGGGTGACCGTCCCGTCGTGCGCGAGAAGAGCCCCGCGGTCGCCCATCTTCAGGACCACGATCGAGGGGCCGCGCCGCACGAACGCCGCGAGGACGTCGTCCGGCGTGTGCAGCCCGGTGAGCAGCCGCCCCTCGGCGAGGTTCGGCAGCGCGATGTCGCACAGCTCGATGCTGCGCCAGGCCACCGCGCGGGCCCGTTCGGCGGGCCACAGCGCGGGCCGGATGTTGGGGTCGTAGCTCACCAACGTCTCGTTGTCCCGCGCCAGTCGCATCGCGTGGAAGGCCGCGTCGCAGGCGGAGGTCGAGATCGCCTGGGTGATGCCGCTCAGGTGGAGCAGGCGGGCCCGCGCGATCGCCTCGGCCGGCAGGTCGGCGGGGGCGAGGCGGCTGGCGGGGGACCGTGCCCGGTAGTACGTGAAGGAACTCTCGGCCGGGGTGCGGGCGACGAAGTAGATCCCGGTCCGCCCGTCCGGCTCGCGGATCACGTGCTCGGTCGCGATGCCCTCCCGCTCCCACAGGCGCAGGAAGGCGGCGCCGAAGTCGTCCTCGCCGATGCGGGTCACGTACCCGGTGCGCGCCCCCGAACGAGCGGCGGCCACCAGGAAGTTGGAGGTGTCGCCGCCGTGCCCGACGGTGAAGGAGGAGCCCGCGCCGACTGGGCCGGGCGCGTCCGTGGACGTGTTGAACTCGAGGAGCGGCTCACCGGCCGCGAGGATGTCCACGCCGCCCTCAGATCCGGTGGTACTTCTCGAGCCCGCCCCGCAGCGAGCCCGATTCCAGGATCAGGACGGTCTGCTCGCGCTCCCGTCGCTCGATCTCCTGTGCGGCGTCGAGGACTTGGGGCACGAGGCCGGCGGGCACGCACACCACGCCGTCGCTGTCCGCCACGATCAGGTCGCCGGGGCACACCCGCGTACCGCCCATCTCCACCGGCTCGTTGAGGCTGACCGTGCGATAGCGGCCGACGGTGGTGGCCGGAACGCCACCGTGGGCGTAGACGGGGAAGCGCGGGTAGTCGCGGCGGATCTCCTCGATGTCGCGCACACCCGCGTCGAGGACCGCGCCCGCGACACCGTTGGCGACGGCGCCCGCGCTCATCAGGCCGCCCCACACCGCGACGTCGGCGCCGCCCGCCGCGATGCAGACGACGCTGCCGGGCGCCGACTCGTCGATGGCCCGCAGCGCGTGCTCCGGCGGGGCCGGCTCGGGCGAAGGCACCTCCAGGACGGTGACGGCCGGGCCGACGAGTTTGCCGGGCAGGACCTGGCGGATGGTGCCGGAGAGATAGCCGCGCGCTCCGCACTGCTCGACCGCGTCGGCGACGGACGCCGTGGCGATCGGGCGGAACGCCTCGATGGTCTCGGGGGAGAAGGAGTTGGCCATGCGGGATGTGCTCCTGTCCAGGTCGGCGATTCGACTGGGGCAACCGTAGGAGCGCACTGATGGGCCGTCAGTGGTCGGTCGCGAATGCGGCTATTCGACTAGCGGATGGCGCGGAGGCGGCCGGGGTGATCCTCCACGGCCAGGTGGGCCCCGGCAGCCGGTCGAGGCACTCCCGTACGGCCGCGACCGCGGGCGACTCCTCGCCGGTGCGCCACCAGGTGGCCACCGCCCGCTCGCACCCGGCGTCGCGGATCGGCACGAGGGCCACGCCCTCGGTGTCCGCGGTGGTCATGGCGAGCGCGTTGGTGACACCGACTCCGAGCCCGTGCCGGACCAGGGAGATCAACGTCTGCGGCTGGTTGGTGCGTTCGCGGATCACCGGCTGGAGGCCGAGGTTGGCGAAGGCGAGACCGGTCTCGTACTGGCGGCTGTGCCCGTCGTCGCTCTCCCCGATGCTGATCACCGGCTGGGCCACCGTCTGTGCGAGCGCCACCTCGGGCACGCCGGCCAGCGGGTGGTCGGCGCGGAACACCGCGACGAGCGGTTCGCGCCACAGCACCCGGCTGGCCACCTTGTCGGAGCTGACGAGCGGGTGCAGCGGTCTGACGGCCAGATCGACGTCCCCGTGGACGAGTTGTTCGCCAAGCTCCAGGCTCGGCCCCTCGTGCAGGACGAGCCGCACCCGCGGATGCGCCGCGCGCAGGGCGCGCACCGCCCGCGGGTACAGATGGGCGGCGGCGCTGGGATAGCAGCCGAGCCGGACCGTCCCGCACACCGTCCCCTCGGTGCTCTGCGCCATCAGGTTGAGCCGCCGCAGGATCTCCTCGGCGTGCGGGAGCAGCCCCCGCCCCTCCGGGGTGAGCGTCGCGGGCTGTACGGATCGGTCCACGAGCCGCCGCCCCACGAGCCGTTCCAGCGCGGCGATGTGGCTGCTCACCCGCGGCTGGGAGCGGTAGAGGGTCTTCGCGGCGGCGGAGAAGCTGCCGTGCCGGGCGACCGCCACGAAGCTGACGATCCAGTCGATGCGGTAGTGGTGCACGCTTGCGAGGTCCATGACGCCTCCAGTCGCCGAGATCGACCGGAACGCTACCCTCGGTGAGCCGCCAGCAGAATGGTGCGTGATCACCCCATCCGCCACCCTTCTCGGGCATCAGCGGATGAACTGGTCCACGTACTCCGCTCCGAGTCCCACCTTGGCGTAGTGCTCCCGGCACATCTCGATCTTCGTGAAGGTGTCCTCGTAGCCGATCTGGACGCCGTCCTCGTCGACGTAGGCCATCGCGCCCGTGATGTTGAAGAACGTGATCATCTCGGCGCAGTCCCCGGGCACGGCCAGCGTGTGGATCTCGCCGGGCGGCTCGTACACGAAGTGGCCCGCCTCGGCGACCCATTCGTGCTCGTAGTAGTGCCACTTGCCCTTGATGACGTAGCCGAAGACGACGCCCGGATGCCGGTGCCGGGACACGATGCCGGCGGCGGTCACCTTCAGCAGGTTGCACCATTGTCCGGTCACCGTGTTGAACATCAGCGGCCGGAACCACACGTTCGGCGCCTGCGGCACCCACGCCCGCTCGTCCTCGGGCAGCGCCGCCACGGCGATCTCCGGGGGTACGACGGAGGAGGCGGGGATGACCGGGCCTCGACTCTGTGACATGGCGTCATGTTCCTTTCTGTACGTGGTGGTTCGAGTTCCTACGTGGCGAGGTAGCCGCCGTCCACCGCGAGCACGGCGCCCGTGATGAATCCGGCGTCCGGGCCCGCGAGGAACGCGACGGCGCCCGCGATCTCCGCGGGCGTGCCCCAGCGCCCCATCGGGGTGCGGTCGATGATGCGGCGGGAGTTCTCCGGGTCCTCCTGAAGCGCCCGGGTGAGCGGGGTGCGGATCCAGCCGGGCGCCACCGCGTTGACCCGGATGCCCTGGTCCGCCCAGGCGACGGCGAGGGACTTCGTCAGCTGCATCACCCCGCCCTTGCTGGAGCTGTACGCGGGCACCTTGGGGCCGCCGAAGTAGCTCAGCATGGAGGCGACGTTGACGATGCAGCCGCCGGTGTCGGCGAGCGCCTTGCGGGCCGCGACGCAACTGCGCATCGTCCCGGTGAGGTTGACGCCGACGACATCGGCGAAGACCTCCGGTTCGTACTCCCGGCCGCGGGCGATCACCCCGGCCGCGTTGACCAGCACGTCGAGCCCGCCGAGCCCGTCGAGGAACGCGGCCAGCGCGTCCGGCCGTGTGACATCTAGCTCCACGGCCCGTACGCACGGCGGCAGTTCGCCCGCGCACCGGTCCGCGTCGAGGCCCGCGACGACGACCCCGTCCCCGTCGGCGGCGAAGCGCCGCGCGATCGCGGCGCCGATGCCGCTGGTCCCACCGGTGACCACCACGGTCCGCCCACCGGGCCCCGCCACCTCGTCCTGGTGCACATCCGCCCCCTTCTGTGTCCGGCTCGGAAGCGACCGCGAGCGCGATCGGCTCCGAGTCGACCACGAGGGCTGTTCAGGCGTCAGTTCTCATACGTGGGGGGAATGGGGGCCATTCGGATGCGGGCCTCCTCCCGGTTCGGGGGTGTCACCACTCCCCGGTACGGGGGTGTCACCACTCCGCGAACGATCCGTCCCCGTGCCGCCACACCGGGTTGTGCCAGCTCGCCGCCGAGCCGTCCGCCGCGCGGACCGCCTTCTCGTCGATGCGGACGCCGAGGCCCGGCAGCGTGGGGCGGGTGAAGTGGCCCTCGTGGAAGCGGAAGACCTCGGGGTCCGCGACGTAGTCGAGGAGTTCGGAGCCGTTGTTGTAGTGGATGCCGATGGACTGCTCCTGGATGAGGAAGTTCGGTGTGCAGAAGGCCAGCTGGAGGCCGGCCGCCAGGGCGACCGGGCCGAGCGGGCAGTGCGGGGCGACCAGCGCGTCGAAGGTCTCGGCGAGCGAGGCGATGCGCCGCGACTCCGAGATGCCGCCCGCGTGCGAGAGGTCCGGTTGCACGACCGCCACCCCGGACTGGAGGGCGGGCAGCATCTCCGTACGGGAGTACAGCCGCTCGCCCGTCGCGACCGGCGTCGTCGTGGACTCCACCACCCGGCCGATGCGGTGCGTGTACTCGGGCAGCACCGGCTCCTCGACGAACATCGGGCCGTACGGCGTGATGGCCTCCGCGGCGCGGACCGCGCCCGCCACCGTGCAGCGGCCGTGGAGGTCGACCGCGAAGTCCCCCTCGGGGCCCAGGACTTCGCGGGCCACCGCGGCGCGGGCCGCCATGGCGTCGAGTTCGGCGACTGTTGGGAGGCGGTTCGCGCGGCCCGAACCGTTCATCTTGACCGCCGTGAAGCCGGCCGCCGCCTGCTCGGCGATCTGGTCGCGCAGCTCGGCCGGCTCGTAGCCGCCCACCCAGCAGTAGGCGCGCACCCGCTCGCGTACCGGACCGCCCAGGAGCTGATGCACCGGTGCGTCGTACGCCTGGCCCGCGATGTCCCACAGCGCCTGGTCGAGGCCCGCGACGGCGCTGGAGAGGACCGGGCCGCCCCGGTAGAACGAGCCCTTGGTCATCAGCTGCCAGTGGTCCTCGACCCGCAGCGGGTCCGCGCCGACGAGGAACTGCTCGGCGAGTTCGTGGACGGCCGTGCGGACGGTGTCGGCGCGGCCCTCCACCACGGGCTCGCCCCAGCCGACGAGACCGTCGTCCGTCTCGATCCGGCACAGCAGCCAGCGCGGCGGGACGGCGAAGGTCTCGACTCGGGTGATCTTCAAGCCAGTTGCTCCCTTGCTCTGTGGCGCCGGACTACTCCTTGACGCTTCCCTCGGTCAGACCCGTGCGCCAGAAGCGCTGGAGGACGAGCATCGCGACGGCCAGCGGGATGACGGAGACGAAGGCGCCGCCGATGGTGTACTGCGTCAGCTCCGGCACCCGGTCGGCGGCCTGCTGCCAGGTGACCAGGCCGAGCGTGATGGGGTACTTCCGGTCGTCGGAGAGCATCACCAACGGCAGGAAGTAGTTGTTCCAGATGTGCACGAACTGGAAGAGGAACACCGTGACGAGCGCCGGGGTCATGATGCGGAGCACCAGCGTCGCGAAGATCCGCTCTTCGCCCGCGCCGTCCACCCGCGCCGCCTCCAGGAGCGAGTCGGGGATGGAGGCCTCCGCGTAGATCCGGCACAGGTACACGCCGAAGGGCGAGACGATGCTGGGGATCAGGACCGCCCAGTACGTGTCCGTCAGGTGCAGCTTGCTGAAGAGCAGGTACAGGGGGAGGGCGAGCGCCGTCGAGGGGACCAGGACGCCCGCCAGGACGAACTTGAACACCGCCTCGCGGCCCCGGAACCGGTACTTCGCGAGCGCGAAGCCGGCCGCCGCCGAGAACAGCGTGGCGAGCACCGCGCCCACCCCCGCGTACAGCAGGGAGTTCAGCGCCCACTGGAGATAGACGTGGTGGTCGTAGGAGAAGACGTTGCCCAGGTTGTGCAGCAGCTGCGGGTTGTCGAACCAGAAGCCGAACGAGCCGTAGAGGCTGTCGTTGTTCTTCGTCGCCGCGACGATCAGCCAGTACACGGGGACCAGGAAGTAGATCGCGGCGATGGTGAGGACCGCGACCAGTACGATCCGGCCCGGTGTGACACGGCGCGGCCTGTCGGCGGTCACGCCCTCGGGTGTCTTGACGTCGACGGCGCTCATCGCTCGCTCCTCTGCTTGCGGGTGACGAGGCTCAGGAAGCCGAAGGACAGGACCATCGCGACGACGGCGAGGATCACGGACTTGGCGGCGGCCACATAGATGTTGGCGTTGGAGAACGCGTCGAAGTACGCGCTGAGGTTCGGCGTGTAGTCGGGGATGACGGCCGGCGCGATCTTCTTGAGGACCAGCGGCTCCGCGAACAGCTGCATCGTTCCGATGATGGAGAACACGCAGGTGAGGACGAGGGCCGGGCGCACCAGCGGGATCTTGACACGCAGCGCGATCTGCCAGGGTCCGGCGCCGTCGATCCTCGCGGCCTCGTACAGCTCCTGGGGAATGGACTTGAGCTGGGCGACGATGATCAGCATGTTGTAGCCCGCGAACTCCCAGATCACGATGTTCGCGATGGACCACAGCACGTTGTCCGGGCCGAGGAAGTCCGGCTGAAAGCCCATGTCACCGAGCATCTCGGTGATGGGGCTGATGCCGGGGACGTACAGGAAGCCCCACAGGATCGTCGCGATGACGCCGGGGATGCCGTACGGGAGGAAGTACGTCGCCCGCATCAGGCCGGCCCAACGGTCGGAGATCTGGTCGAGCAGCAGCGCGAGCACCAGTGAGAGCAGCAGCATCACCGGGACCTGCACGATCCCGAAGAGCAGCACCCGGCCGAAGCCCTCCAGGAAGGCGTCCTGCTGGAGCGCGAGCGCGTAGTTGTCGAGGCCGCCGAAGACGACCTTCGGGGAGCCGAGCCCGAGCGGTCCCGAACGCTCGACCTTCAGCATGCTCTGGTAGATCGCGTAGAACACCGGGATGATCATCGCGAACAGATAGACCGCGAGGAACGGTCCGAGGAACATCCACGCCTTGCGGTCGGGCCTGGCCCGCCGGTTGCGGCGGCGACCGGTCGCCTTCGGGCCGGCGGCCGTGGACGCGGCGCCCTTGGCGTCGGATCGCGCGGACCTCACGGATGATGTCGTCATCGTGCGCTCCTCGCCTTGAGTCCCTTGGCCTTGAGGTCGTCGACGAACTTGGTCTGCGCGTCCTTCAGCGCGTCCACGAAGGAGCCCTTGCCCGCGAGGGCGAGCGCGAGGTTGTCCTGGATGTGGGTGAAGGACTGGGTGGTGGTCGGCGCGTACCGCCAGGAGGTGTCGACATTGCGGTCGGAGGTCTGGAAGACCTCGTTGTAGCGCTGGCCGCCGAAGAACGGGTCGGGCTTGCCGAGCGGCGTCTTCGGAAGGTCGATCTTGGCCGCCGGCCAGCCGTACCCGGCCTCGATCAGCAGCTTCATGCTGTCCGGATTCGTGTTCAGCCAGTGCGCGAACTTCAGTGCCTCGACCGGGTGTTGGGAGCCCTGGAGGATCGCGGTGGAGGAGCCGCCCCAGTTCGACGAGGCGTGCGCGCCCCGCTCCCACTGCGGCAGTTCGGCCACCGCCCACTTGCCCTTGGTGCGCGGGGCGTTGCCGCGGATCAGCGCGTCGTACCACTGCGCGCCGGGCCAGGTCGCCAGCTGCCCGGTTTGCAGCCCCTTGTAGAAGGCGCTCTGCGCGTCCTGCGTCTGCAACAGGAAGCGGTCCCGGATCAGTCCGTCCCAGTAGTCCGCGACCTCCAGGGACTCCTGCGAGGTCAGGTCGACGATCCAGGTGTCGCCCTCGGTGCGCACCCAGTGCGCGCCGCGCTGCCAGGGGAAGGACGCCCACCACTGGGCGTTGGACGGCGGGAAGGCCGTCATGTACGAGCCGTGCTTCTTGGCCTTCTTCGCGACGGCACGGAACTCGTCCCAGGTCCTGGGGGCGTCGGCGTCCCACTTCTCCAGGAGGTCCTTGCGGTAGAAGAGGCCCATTGGACCGGAGGCCTGCGGGATCGCGTACGTCTTGCCCGCGAAGACGCCCTGCTTCCACTGCCA
The DNA here is from genome assembly GCF_044453445.1 of Streptomyces sp. NPDC051684. Classification (NCBI taxonomy): domain Bacteria; kingdom Bacillati; phylum Actinomycetota; class Actinomycetes; order Kitasatosporales; family Streptomycetaceae; genus Streptomyces; species Streptomyces sp. NPDC051684. Next base: position 117,697 of record NZ_JBITCS010000012.1, read on the forward strand.
GTCGACGTACTGGTCCTTGAGCTTGTCCGCGCCGAATTTGCTCAGGTTGGTCAGGCCGCCTTCCAGCATGAACTCGGGCAGCGCGTAGTACTCGACCTGGGCGAGGTCGGGCGGGTTGCCGGTCTTCAGGGAGGCGTGCATCTTCTGGTAGCCGCCGGAGGTGTTGGCGGGCACCATCTGGGCGACGACCTGGATGTCCGGGTTGCGCTTGTTCCACAGGGCCACCGCCTTTTGCAGCGGCACCCAGGTCCAGATCCTGAGGGTGACCTTCTGGCCCGGCTTGCGGCCGTGGTCCTTCGACATGCGGGCGGCGCCGGCGGATTCGCCGCAGGCCGCTACCGCGGGGGTCGCGGCGGTTGCTGCGGCCCACGTGAGGATGTTTCGCCGGGTGGGTGGTTGAGGCATCTGACCTCCTTGTCAGAGTGCGCGTTGCGGCATCCCGGCGTTGCGGTCTCGGGGCGCTGCCCCGGACCCCGCTGCTCAATCGCCGCAGGGGCTTGGTTGGCTCAAGCTGCCGCAGAGTCTCGAATCTCAGGTTTGGAGCACGGTGGCGCCATAGGCCGGAAGTGTGATGCGAGTGGTGGGGGGCGCGTCGACGGTGAGGCGGTCCCGCATCGGTGCGGGGAGGTCGACCGTCGTCTCGGTCCTGGCGTGGTTCAGGAGGAACAGGAAGCGGCCGCCTTCGCCCTCGCGGACGGTCGCCTGCACCTGGTCCGGCAGGTTCGGCAGGACGGGGGTCACTCCGGCCTCCCCGCGTACTCGGTCCAACAGGGTTCGCAGCGTGGCTGGTTCGAGGCGGGTGCCGACGTACCAGGCCGTACCGGCGCCGTAGGTGTGGCGGGTGACGGCGGGGCGGCCCGCGAGGTCGCCGTCCTCGAAGCGGGCGACGGCTTCGGCGCCCTCCAGGTCGATGGCCTCCGACCAGAGGTCGGCGAGACCGGTCAACTCGCCGCGCAGGCTGCGGTGTTGGCCTTCGTCGAGCGGCCAGAACTCCTCCGTGCGGATGCCGAGCAGCCGCCGCAGATGGGCCGGGTAGCCGCCGAGTTCGACCCGGTCGCAGTCGTCGACGATGCCGGAGAAGAAGGACACGACGAGGTGTCCGCCGCCCTCGACGTGGGCCGCGAGCCGCTCGGCGTTCTCCTGGCTGAGCAGATACAGGTTCGGTACGACGACGAGCTTGTACGAGGACAGGTCGCGGTCCGGCGGGACGATGTCGCACGGCACGCCCGCGTCGAACAGGGCGCGGTGGTGCGCGAGGTTGATCTCGGTCTGGTTCAGCGCCGTGGACGGGTGCGAGTCCAGCTCCAGGGCCCACCAGCTGTTCCAGTCGGTGAGGAGCGCGGCGTCGGCGGTCGAGCGGGTACCCGCGATCTCCGGGACCGATGCCAACTCCCGCCCCAGGGCCGAGACTTCGCGAAAGATCCGGGTGTCGGTCCCGGCGTGCGGGACCATCGCCGAGTGGTACTTCTCGGCGCCGCCGCGCGATTGGCGCCACTGGAAGTAGAGGACCGCGTCGGCGCCCTGCGCGACGGCCTGCCAGCTCCACAGGCGCATCCGGCCGGGCTGCTTCGGACTGTTGCGGGGGCGCCAGTTGACCGCGCTTGGCGCCTGCTCCAGGAGCAGCCAGGGCTGCCCGCCGCGCGCCGAGCGCATCAGGTCGAAGTTGTACGCGGCGGTGCGCTGCGGGTCCGCCTCGTACGGGTCCTGGTAGTGGTCGAGCGCCATCACGTCCATGTGCTGCGACCAGGCGAACGCGTCGACCGGCTTGTGGTTCGGCATCAGGTTCGTGGTGATCGGGACGTCCGGTGTGACGCGGCGCAGGACGGCCTCTTCGGCGAGGTAGCACTGGCGCAGCGCGTCGTCGCTGTAGCGCCAGAAGTCCAGCTGCTGGGCCGGATTGGCGAAGGTCGGGGCCAGGCGCGGCGGCAGGACCTCGTCGAAGTCGTCGTAGCGCTGCGACCAGAAGGCCGTGGACCAGGCCTCGTTGAGCGCGTCCACGGTCCCGTACCGCTCGCGCAGCCAGCGGCGGAAGTCGGCGGCCGACACGTCGCAGTAGCACTGGCGGGTGTGGCAGCCGAATTCGTTGCCGATGTGCCAGGTGTCGAGGGCCGGGTGCTCGGCGTAGCGGGCCGCGAGCCGTTCGACGAGGCGGGCGGCGTGCTCCCGGTAGACCGGGCTGGAGGGGCAGTAGTGCTGGCGGCCGCCGGGCCACTTGCGGCGGCCGTCCTCGGTCTCCGGGAGAACCTCGGGGTGCAGGCGGGAGAGCCACGGCGGCGGGGACGCGGTCATGGTGGCCAGACAGACCCGGATGCCAGCGTCGGCGAGGTTGTCCATGACGCGGTCGAACCAGCCGAAGTCGTATGCACCGGGCCGGGGTTCGACCTTGGCCCAGGAGAAGATCCCGGCCGTGACCATGGTGACCCCGGCCTCCTTCATCAGCCGGGTGTCCTCGGCCCAGACCTCCTCGGGCCACTGCTCGGGGTTGTAGTCGGCGCCGAAGTGGAGCATCGCACCTCACAGGATCCGTGGGATTCGCCGGTAGTGCTCAGGCCTGTTCAATCCATTAATTAGGAATTAACGTGGCGGAATATAGGAGCGTGAACTGAGGGGGGTCAACCCCTTGTGCGGCCGAACAGTTGACGAACATGTTCCCGGGTCACCGGAGAACCAGGAGGCAGCCCATGACAGCCCCGCGCGCCACCGACCGCTTCGCCGGGCGCACCGCCATCGTGACCGGGGCCGCCGCGGGCATCGGCGCAGCCACCGCCCGCAGGCTCGCCGCGGAGGGCGCCGCCGTCGTGCTCGCCGACATCGACGCGCGACACGGGTCCGAGGTCGCGCAGGAGATCGAGCGGGACGGCGGCCGCGCCGCGTTCGTGCCCGCCGACGTCGCCCGCGAGGAGTCCTGGCGGGAGGTGCTGACCGCCGTGCACGCCTTCGGCCCTGTCGGGGTCCTGGTCAGCAACGCCGTGAAGATCGAGGTCGCCCCCGCGCACGAGACCTCGCCCGAGTCCTGGAACCGTCAGCTGTCCATCGGGCTCACCGCGGCGTTCCTCGGTGTACGGACCTGCCTCGACGATCTGCGCGAGCAGGAGGGGGCCGTCGTCCTGGTCTCGTCCGTGCACGCCCGGCACGGCATCCCGGGCCACCCGGCGTACGCGGCGGCCAAGGGCGGCCTGCTGTCGCTGAGCAGCCAACTCGCCGTGGAGTACGGGCCGTCGGTGCGGGTCAACACGGTGCTGCCGGGGCCGATCCTGACCGGGGTGTGGGACCGGGTGCCGCAGGAGGAGCGGGAGGCGAGCGTCGCGGAGACCGCGGCCCGCCGTTTCGGCAGCCCCGACGAGGTGGCGTCCGCGATTGCCTTCCTCGCCTCGCCGGAGGCCTCGTACGTGACCGGGACGAGCCTCGTCGTCGACGGCGGCTGGAGCGTGGTGAAGTCGTCCGCGTGAACACGGGGTGAACGCCCGTCGCCCTGGGGATACTTGGCGGGCCGATACGTCGAGAGAACAGCAGGTAGGACATGGCGGGGTACGCGCGCCGCGGGGTGCACGGGCAGACCGTGGAGACCATCGCGCACCGGGTGCTGAGCGGCCGGATCGGGGAGGGCGACACGCTCGACCTCGGCGCGCTCCAGGACGAGCTCGGCGTCAGCCTCACCGCGCTGCGGGAGTCCCTGAAGGTGCTCGCCGCGAAGGGCATGGTCGACGCCCGGCAGAAGCGCGGCACCTTCGTACGGCCCCGCGCGGACTGGCACCTGCTCGACGCGGACGTGCTGCGCTGGCAGTTCGAGTCGGTGGACGCGGGCCTCGCGGCGGGCGCGGGCAATCCGCTGCTCGGCGACCTGGACGAGGTGCGCGGCATCGTCGAGCCGGCCGCGGTCCGGCTCGCCGCGCGCCGCCGCACGGTGGACGACCTGGCGGCGCTCGACGCGGCCCTCGAGGCGATGGGGGAGGAGGCCGAGGACGGCGCGGCCCACGCGGTCGAGGCGGACCTCGCGTTCCACGGTGCGCTGCTGCGGGCCTCGCACAACGAGTTGCTGGAGCGTATGGACCTGGTGATCGCGGCGGGGCTCGCCCACCGCGACCGCCTCGTGCACGGTACGGGCCGCCGCCCGGGGGACCCGGTGCCGAGCCACCGCGCGGTCCTGGATGCGGTCCGCGCCCAGGACCCGGACGCGGCGGAGGCCGCTATGCGGATGCTGCTGTCGCAGGCCGCGCGGGATCTTGAGTGGCTGCGGGGGCGGCGTTGACGTCGCGGGGCTCTGCCCCGGACCCCGCTGCTCAATCGCCGCAGGGGCTTTAAATAGTTGCGCCGATCAGTGTTCGCAGTTCGGAAAGTTCCGAATCCGTGAGGTCGACGAGCGGAGGGCGGACCGGACCCGCCGGGTGGCCCGTTGCCGTCATGCCCGCCTTCACGATGCTGACCGCGTACCCGGCCTTGCGGTTGCGGAGCTCCGTGTACGGGAGCACGAAGGCGCGCAGGTGCTTGAGGACGGTGGCGTGGTCCCGGCCGCGTACGGCGGCGTAGAAGTCGAGCGCGAACTCCGGCAGGAAGTTGAAGATCGCCGACGAGTAGGTGGTGACGCCGAGTTCGAGGTACGGCAGCGCGTACATCTCGGCGGTCGGCAGACCGCCGACGTACGTGAAGCGGTCGCCGAGCTTCGTGTAGATACGGGTCATGGCGTCGATGTCGCCGACGCCGTCCTTGTAGCCGATCAGGTTCGGGCAGGACTCGGCGACGCGGGCCAGGGTCTCCGCGCTGTACTGGGCGTTGGCCCGGCCGTAGACGATGACGCCGAGGTCCGTCGCCCCGCAGACCGTCTCGACGTGCTCGGCGAGGCCGTCCTGCGAGGCCTCGGTGAGGTACGGCGGGAAGAGCAACAGGCCGTCGGCGCCCGCCCGTTCGGCCGCCTGCGCGTACTCGATCGCGGTCCGCGTGCCGTAGCCGGCCGGGGCGAGGATCGGGGTGCCCTCGGGCGCCGCCCGCACGGCCGCGGTCACCACTCGGTCCGTCTCCGCGGCGGTCAGCGAGAAGAACTCGCCGGTGCCGCCCGCGGCGAAGAGGCCGCCGACCTCGTACTGCGACAGGCGCTCGATGTTGGCGCGGTAGGCGGTCTCGTCGAACGCGAGGTCGTCGGCCGTGAAGTGGGTGACGGGGAAGGAGAGCAGGCCCGAGCCGATGCGCTGGCCGAGCTCGGACGGGGTGAACGAGGACATGGGTGGTCTGCTCCTGCTGAGTGGTGAGGTCGGTGAAGAGCGGGTGTGAGGACGACGTTACGAGGCGTCACTCATGCGCGTCCAACACTGTTTTTGCATTCAGCGATACCCGGCAGGTATGGCGGGTGGGTCCGGTCATGGCTCTGGCGCGAGCCCCGCGCTGTCCGTCGGCGGGGCCCGCGCCAGAAGCGGGGGAGGGGCGGCGGGCCTACGGGCGCGCGCCCACCTCGTGCGTGGCGACCGTCCACGCGCGGGCCTGCTCGCTCAGGGTGATGCCGAGTCCGGGCCGGGAGGAGACGCGCATGCGGCCGTCGCGGGTCTCCAGGCGCTCGTTGAACAGCGGCTCCAGCCAGTCGAAGTGCTCGACCCACGGCTCGATCGGGTAGGCGGCTGCGAGGTGGAGGTGGATCTCCATCGCGAAGTGCGGGGCCAGTTGCAGGTTGTGGTGCTCGGCCAGCGTGGCCAGCTTGAGGAACTGGGTGATGCCGCCGATGCGCGGGGCGTCGGGCTGGATGATGTCGCAGGCGTTCGCCTTGATCAGCTCGACGTGCTCGGCGACCGAGGCGAGCATCTCGCCGGTGGCGACGGAGGTGTCGAGCGAGGCGGCGAGCGCGGCGTGGCCCTGCGCGTCGTAGGCGTCGAGCGGCTCCTCGATCCAGACGAGGTTGAACTCCTCCATCGCCCGGCCCATGCGCTGGGCGGTGGGCCGGTCCCACTGCTGGTTGGCGTCGACCATCAACGGCACGTCGTCGCCGATGTGTTCGCGTACGGCGGTCAGCCGGGCGAGGTCGGCCCTGCGGTCCGGGTTGCCGACCTTGATCTTGATGCCGCCGATGCCGCTGGCCAGGGACGCGGTGGCGTTCTCGAGGACCTGCTCGGTCGGCGTGTGCAGGAAGCCGCCGGAGGTGTTGTAGGTCTGCACCGAGTCGCGGTGGGCGCCGAGCAGCTTGGCGAGCGGGAGGGCGGCCCGCTTGGCCTTCAGGTCCCACAGGGCGATGTCGATCGCGGCGATGGCCTGCGTGGCGACGCCGCTGCGGCCGACGGAGGCGCCGGCCCACACCAGCTTCGTCCACAGCCGGCCGATGTCGCTGGGGTCCTCGCCGATCAGGTTGTCGGCGATCTCCTTGGCGTGCGCGAACTGGGCGGGGCCGCCGGCCCGCTTCGAGTACGAGAAGCCGATGCCGCAGTGGCCCCCGGTGGTCTCGATCTCCGCGAACAGGAAGGCGACCTCGGTCATCGGCTTCTGCCGTCCCGTGAGCACCTTGGCGTCGCTGATCGGCGTCGCGAGGGGCAGCGTGACGGACGAGAGCTTGATCCAGGCGATGGTGTCGAGGGTCGCCGCACCCTGACGGGAGGCGGCTGAACTGGCTGTGGACGTGCTGGTCACCACTGCGAATCCCTGGGGGTGTGAGCCGTTGGTTGCCCTTGACGCTAAGGTCGGCGATTGATCCACGTCCAACATAGTTTTTGGATGATCCAATACCAGGAGGGCATCGTTGTTCACGCTTGCGCAGCTGGCGAGCTTCGTGGCCGTCGCGGAGGAACTGCACTTCACGCGGGCCGCCGAACGGCTGCGGATGACGCAGCCGCCGCTCAGCCGGCAGATCCAGCTCCTGGAGCACGAGCTGGACGTGCAGCTGCTCGACCGGACGAATCGTACGGTCCGGCTCACGCCGGCGGGCCGTGCCTTCCTCAACGAGGCGCGCACGATCCTGCGGCAGGCCGAGGCGGCCACGCTCGCCGCGCGGCAGGTGTCCACGGGGGAGGCGGGGGCCATCGCGGTCGGGTTCACCGCGGCGAGTGCGTACTCCGCGCTCGGGCCGTTGCTCGACGTGGCGCGGACGTCCATGCCCGGAACGGAGATCGTGCTGCGCGAGAAGGTGACGCGGGACCAGCTCGAAGCGCTCACCGAGGGGTCGCTCGACCTCGGCATGATCCGGCCGTCCAGCACGGGGCCCGACCTGGAGACCCGGTCGACCACGCGTGAGGGGCTGCTCGCCGCGGTGCCGAGCGGGCATCCGCTCGCCGAGGGCGAAGGGCCGTTGCCGATGGGGGAGTTCGACGGTCAGGACGTGCTCATGTACTCGCCGATCGAGGCGCGGTACTTCCACGAACTGCTGGTCAGCATCTTCCGGGAGGCGCGGGTGCGGCCGCGGTTCACGCAGTACCTCAGCCAGGTGCACAGTCTGCTCGCGATGGTGCATGCGGGGTGGGGGATCGCGTTCGTGCCGGAGTCGGCGGCGCAGATGCGGTTTCCCGGGATCGCGTTCCGTCCGCTGGAGCTGTCCGACGCGACGCCGGTCGAGTTGCATCTGGTGTGGCGCAAGGCCAACGACAATCCGGCGCTGGCGGCGCTTTTGCGGTTGCTGTGACGGGGCCTGTTGCGGTCGGCCGTGCCTACGTCACGGGGCTCTGCCCCGGACCCCGCGCCTCAATCGCCGGCGGGGCTCGATTTGGCGCACTCGCCGCTGAACGTCACTAAGGTCGACCGCGTACCCCTCGACGTAGCAGGAGGAACCGTGTCCAAGCCCCCGCTGTCCGCCGCCGCCGTCGCGATGCTGGAACGTGCCAATCCGGCCACCGTCGCCACCCTCCGGTCCGACGGCTCACCCGTGTCCGCGGCCACCTGGTACCTCTGGGAGGACGGCCGCGTGCTGCTGAACATGGACGAGGGCCGGGTCCGCCTGGGGCATCTGCGCCGCGACCCGCGACTCACCCTCACCGTCCTCGACAAGGACAGCTGGTACACGCACATCACCCTCATCGGCAGGGCCGTCGAGATCCGCGAGGACAAGGGCCTCACGGACACCGACCGGATCTCGACCCACTACGCGGGCGGCCCCTACCCGGACCGCGAGCGCACCCGCTTCACGGCGGTCATGGAGATCGACCGCTGGCACGGCTGGGGCGAATTCCGCGACAGCAGCCAGGCCACCGTCTGAACAACCACCCAGGGCCTACGGCACGCGTGCCGTCCACTCGTCCGTGCCGAACTTGGTGCGGACGAGGTCCTGGGCGCGGGTCAGTTCCTCGTCGGTCACCTTGCCCTCCGTGAGGCCGTACCGGTTCCGGAACGAGTCGATCATGCGCGTGATGACCTCCTCGCGGGGCAGACCGGTCTGCCGCCGCAGCGGGTCCACGCGCTTCTTGGCGCTCTTCGTGCCCTTGTCGGACAGCTTCTCCTTGCCGATGCGCAGCACGTCGACCATTTTGTCGGCGTCGATGTCGTACGACATCGTCACGTGGTGCAGCACCGCCCCCTGCCCGGCCGCGACCCGCTTCTGGGCCGCGCCCGCGACCTTCCCGACGTCCGTGGCGATGTCGTTCAGCGGCTGATACCAGGCCTTGATGCCCATGTCGGCGAGCGCGCCGAGCACCCAGTCGTCGAGGTAGGCGTAGGAGTCCTGGAAGGAGAGGCCCGAGACCAGGGACTCCGGGACCGCGAGGGAGTACGTGATCGTGGACTTGGGCTCGGCGAACATCGCGCCGCCGCCCGAGACCCGGCGCACGACGGTGACACCGTGCCGCTCCACGCCCTCCGGGTCGACCTCGTTGCGCAGCGACTGGAAGCTGCCGATGATCACGGCGGGCCGGTCCCACTCCCACACGCGCAGCGTCGGCGGCCGCAGCCCGAGCGCGACCTGCTCCACCATCACCTCGTCGAGCGCCATGTGCAGGACGGGGGACTGGGGCGCGTCGTGCACGAGCTGCCAGTCGTAGTCCCGCCAGTCCGTGGCCTGGGCGAGCGCGCGGCGCACCGCTGTGGCGACGCCCTCGGTGGTCAGGCCGAGCATCACCGTGCCCGCGGGCAGCGCCGCGTCGATCCGGCCGGCGAGCGTGGCCGTGTCGGCGTCGGCCGGGGCGCCTTCGAGGGCGTCGTTGATCGCGAGGAGCGCGTCGTCCGGTTCGAGGAAGAAATCGCCCGCGACCCGGACCTGACGCAGCACGCCGTCCGCCACGTCCACGTCGACGACGACGAGCTTGCCGCCGGGGATCTTGTACTCGCCGTGCACGGTGTGCCGCCTTCCACCAAGTTGTCCGTCCTCGCGGACAACGCTATCCGGAGTCCGGACATTCCGGGATCCGTGGGCGTCCCGGCGGCCGCCGCCCCTCTCTATTGACTCTTCGTCAGATCTCCCGCATCGTCGCCCCGCGTCCCACCGGACCGCCTACTGCCACCGTCTTCCGGAGGAGCTGGGCCATGGACCTCGACGTGCTGTACGAGATCGACGTACCGAAGCCCTGGCAGGGCGCCCATCCGCACGGCCAGCGCGCCGCCGAGCAGCGCGCCTACCGGGAGGCCGTCGAGCAGATCCGGCTCGCGGACCGGATGGGCTTTCGCACGGTGTGGGCGGTGGAGCACCACTTCAGGGAGGGCCGCTCGCACTGTCCCGCGCCCGAGGTGCTGCTCGGCCATCTGGCGGCGCTGACCGACCGGATCCGGCTCGGCTTCGGCGTCACCCTCACCCCGTTCGGCTTCACGCCGCCGCCCCGGCTGGCCGAGAAGGTGGCGGCCGTCGACGTGCTCTCCGACGGCCGCGTGGAGTGGGGCACCGGCCGCTCCACGCCCATGGAGCAGACCGCGTTCGGCGTCGACCGGGAGCAGTCGCGGGCCGACTGGCGCGAGGCCATCGAGATCGTCACCGGCATGTGGCGCGAGGAGTACTTCGCGTACGAGTCCGAGCGGTACAGCTTCCCGCGCCGCATGGTCACCCCGAAGCCCGTGCAGGACCCGCATCCGCCGTGCTGGATGGCGGCCACCTCCGCCGGGTCCGCGGAGGTCGCGGGCGCGGCCGGGCTCGGGCTGCTGTCCTTCTCGATCATGCAGCCGCTGGAGGCGATGGGCCGGCAGGTCGCCGCGTACCGGGCGGCCGCCCGTACCCCGAGCCCGATCACGGACGTCACCACGGACAAGGTCGCCGCGTACACCCTCGTGCACGCCGCCGACCGCCCATCGAAGCGCGTCTGGGACTCGGTCGCCTGGTGGTACCGCAACCTCGCCCAGTTCACCCTCGACTGGGAGCTGCCGCACCTGTCCGCGCGCGAGCGCGACGAGACCTTTCCGCTGCTGAACCCGATCATCGAGGGGAACGTCCCGGTCGCCGACTTCGACGCGGGCGACATGATCCTCATCGGCGACGCGGAGACCATCGTCCGCAAGGCCAAGCGGTACGCGGACCTCGGCATCGACCAGCTCATCTGCTACGTCCAGTGGGGCTACCTGGAGCATCAGGAGATCCTGCGCACGATCGAGATCCTCGGCAAGGAAGTCATCCCGGAACTGGCCGCGTACAAGCCGAGGTCGGCCGCCTCGTGAGCGAGCCGCTCGACGACACCCCGGTCCCCGATTACGCCGCCCTGCACCGCGTCGACGGCCGTACCTTCGTCCTGCTCGGCGCGGGCAACGGCATCGGCAGGCAGACCGCTCACGCGCTCACCTCGGCGGGCGCGCGCGTGGTGTGCGTGGACGTCGACAAGGGGCGGGCGGAGGCGGTCGCGGCACGGACCGGCGGTGTCCCGTACGTCGCGGACGTCACGCGGCGGCAGGACGTGCAGGACCTCTTCGCTTACGCACAGCGGGAGTTGGGGCCGGTCGGCGGTGTCGTCGACATCGTCGGCTTGGCCCGCTACGAGGCCCTGGACGCGCTCGACGACGACGCGTGGCAGTGGCACTTCGACCTGGTCCTGCGGCACGCCTGGCTCGCCGTTCAGTACGGGGGAGCGGCGGTGGCGGCGGCGGGCGGCGGACCGCTGGTGTTCGTGGCATCGGTCTCCGGGCTCACGGCGGCCCCGCTGCACGGCGCGTACGGGGCCGCCAAGGCGGGCCTGATGTCCCTGGTGCGCACGGCAGCCGTCGAGTACGGGCCGCGCGGGGTGCGGGTCAACGCGGTGGCGCCCGGCGTCGTGTGGACGCCGCGCGTCGCGGGGCTGCTCGGCGCGGAGGGCCGCGCGGCCAACGCTGCGAACGCCCCGCTGGGCCGCGTCGCCGAACCGGCTGACATCGCCGCCGCCCTCCTCTTCCTGGCCTCGCCGCTCTCCGCCTACGTGACCGGCCAGACGCTCGTCGTGGACGGTGGCACGGGGGTCAAGTTCCCGTATCCGACGATCGGCGACACCTGAGGCGCGTCGCCGCGCCGCCAACCAGGTTGTTCTGTAAGGCTCTTGACTAATCCCCACACGAAGCCACAAGAATCTGTTGACTCACGTTCGCTTGTGGCGAGTCATGTTGGCTTCGAGGGGATTTCCGCATGTCTGTCCGTCGTAGATCCGTCAGTCGTAGATCCGTGTTGGCCGCGAGTGCGGCCGCTCCCGTCGTGGGAGCGCTGGCCGCGCCCGCGGCCGGCGCCAGCGAAGGGCGTACCGGCCATGCCGGCCGCCGCACCGTCGACCTCGCCGACGGCTGGCGCTTCGCGCTGGTCAGCCCGGACGGCATCACCGATCCGACCGGCGCGTACGCGGACGCCGAGCGGCCCGGCTTCGACGACGCGAAGTGGCGGAAGGTCGCGATCCCGCACGACTGGTCCATCGAGCAGACACCCACCGCCGAGCACAACACGACGAGCGGCACCGGCTTCCTGCCCGGCGGACTCGGCTGGTACCGCAAGACGTTCACGGTGCCGAAGGCGTACGCGGGCAAGCGGATCTCCGTCGAGTTCGACGGTGTCTACATGGACGCCAACGTCTACGTGAACGGCGAGCTCGTCACCCACCACCCCTACGGCTACACCGGGTTCGCCCACGACGTCACCGACCTGCTGCACGTCGACGGCGCCACCCCGAACCTGCTCGCCGTCGAGGTCCGCAACCGGCTGCCCAGCAGCCGCTGGTACTCCGGCAGCGGCATCTACCGCAGGGCCCGCCTCGTCGTCACCGAACCGGTGCACGTCCAGCGCTGGGGCACCTTCGTCACCACGCCCGACCTCGCGCGGACCCTGAAGAAGGGCTACGCCACCGTCGACGTGCGCACCACCGTCGCCAACGCCTCGGGCGCCGCACACGACGTCACCGTCCTGTCCACCGTCCGCGACGCCAAGGGGCGCCGCGTGGCCCGCTCCGAGTCGACCCTCGCGGGCGTCGGGAAGGACGGCAAGACCGATCACGTACAACTGCGGCTCGACAAGCCAGAGTTGTGGTCCATCGAGACCCCGGGCAACCGCTACACCCTCGTCACCGACCTGCGTGTCGGCGGCCGCACCGTCGACACCTACCGCACCCGCTTCGGCCTGCGGCACGCCACCTTCGACCCCGAGCAAGGTCTCTCGCTCAACGGTACGCACACCAAGATCAAGGGTGTCGACCTGCACCACGACCTCGGCGCCCTCGGTGCCGCCGTCCAACCCGACGCCGTGCGGCGCCAGTTGAGCATCATGAAGTCCATGGGTGTCAACGCCCTGCGCACCTCGCACAACCCGCCCGCGCCCGAGGTGATCGAGGCCTGCGAGGACCTCGGCCTCATCATGCTCGTCGAGGCCTTCGACTGCTGGCGCACCGGCAAGAACACCTACGACTACGGCCGCTTCTTCGACGAGCACTCCGACGCCGACATCGCCGAGATGGTGCGCGCCGCCCGCAACTCCCCGGCCGTCCTCATGTGGTCCATCGGCAACGAGATCCCCGACTCCACCCGCACCGAGGGCATCGCCATGGCGGAGCGCCTCATCGCCGACGTCAAGGAACTCGACGGCACCCGCCCCGTCGTCATCGGCTCCGACAAGTACCGCTCGCTGCCCGCCGTCGGCTCGCCCGCCGACAAGATCGTGGCAGGGCTCGACGGGCTCGGTCTCAACTACAACACCGCGGCGTCCGTCGACGCGCTGCACAAGCGCTACCCGCACCTGTTCCTCTTCGAGTCCGAGTCCTCCTCCGAGACGTCGAGCCGAGGCACGTACCAGGAGCCGCAGCACCTCAACACGGGCGAGAACCAGACCCCGGGCAAGCGGGCCACCTCCTCGTACGACAACAACCTCGCCTCATGGACCATGAGCGGCGAGTACGGCCTGAAGAAGGACCGCGACCGGCGCTTCTTCGCCGGCGAGTTCCTGTGGTCGGGCATCGACTACATCGGCGAGCCGACCCCGTACGACGTGTTCCCGGTGAAGGCGTCGTTCTTCGGCGCCGTCGACACCGCCGGTTTCCCGAAGGACATGTACCACCTCTTCCGCAGCCAGTGGACCGACGAGCCGATGGTGCATCTTCTGCCGATGGACTGGACGACGTACGAGAAGGGTGCGGAGGTGGAGGTGTGGGCGTACGCGAACGTCGCCGAGGTCGAGCTGTACCTCAACGGCCGGTCCCTGGGCGTGCGTTCCTTCGACGCGAAGAAGACCGTCGACGGCCGCCCGTACCTGGAGACCACGGAGGCCACCCACGACGACAAGACCGTCACCTCCGGCCCCTACCCGGGCAGCTACACCTCGCCGAACGGCAGCGCCGGCAAGCTGCACCTGACGTGGAAGGTGCCCTTCGCGGCCGGTGAGCTGAAGGCCGTCGCGCGGAGCGGCGGCAAGACGGTGGCGACGGACGTGCTGCGCACGGCGGGCGCCCCGCACGCCGTGCGGCTGACGGCGGACCGGAAGTCGCTCGCGGCGGACGGGCGGGCCCTCGCGTTCGTCACGGCGGAGGTCGTCGACGCGAAGGGGACCGTCGTCCCCGATGCGGCGCGGCTCCTCGAATTCACCGTCAAGGGCGGCCACGTGGCGGGCGTCGACAACGGGCAGCAGGAGTCCGCCGAGCGCTACCAGGCAAGTACCCGCACGACGTTCCACGGGCTCGCGCTCGCGATCGTGCGCGCGGGTACCGAGCCCGGCAGCCTCATCGTCACCGCGCGTGCGAAGGGCCTGCGGCAGGGCACGGCGACGCTGCGGGTCACGGGCCCGGCGGGGGAGCCGGTCACCCCGGCCGAGCCCTTCGCCCCCGACCCGGGCCCCGGCGCCACCAAGTACCCGCACGCCGACGCCAGTTACTCGGGAGCCACCAAGACGCTCCCCGCCGCGATGCTCGACGGCGATCCGGCCACCCAGTGGTCCAACGCCTTCAGCAAGGCCGCCACCGCCCTGCTGCCCACCTTCAACGGCGCCCGCCCGGACGACTGGGTCTCGGTGACCTGGGCGGAGGAACGGCGGTTGGGCCGCGTCGAGGTCTCCTTCACGGTCGACGCCACCCACTCCCTGCCCGCCGCGATCGAAGTGGCGGTCGGGGACGGCGAGACGTACACCGTCGTGGACGACGTCGACATCGCCTGGGCCGACGGCACCGGTGAACCCACCGTCCTCACCTTCGACGCGGTACGCGGCCGGTCACTGCGCCTGAGGGTGCGCAGCAGCGAACCCGGGGAGGCCGAGGGCGGCATCGGCATCAGCGCCGTGGACGTGGCGGAGTCCTGATTCCGGGCAGGGCGCCCACGAGTGACGGCCGGGGACCGAACCGATTGACGCGTCAGCCCTCGGCCGCCACGCCCAGGCGTGCCTGTTCCTCCTCGACGATCCGGCGTGCGATCTCCGCGTCGGACACGTCGACCGCGTCCGGCGTCGCCTCGGCCATCGAGCTGCGCCGGGCGTACGCGTCGAACAGGCGGGACTTGTCGGCGAGTATCCGCACCAGGCGCTCGTCGACGCCGCCGGTGGCCAGGAGGCGGTGCACCCGCACCGATCTGACCTGGCCCATGCGGTGCGCCCGCGCCACCGCCTGGTGTTCGAGGGTCGGCTTGATCTGTGGCTCGCACAGGATCACCACCGAGGCGGCCTGGATGTTGAGACCGACGCCGCCGGCCTGGATCTGCGACACGAGGACCGCGGGCCCGTCCGTGGCCGCGAACTCGTCGACCAGCTGCTGTCTGCGCGCGGGCGGCACGCTGCCGGTGAGCGGACCGAACACCGGGCCCCCGACGGGTGGTTCGGTGCCGAGGGCGTCGCGCACGACACCCAGCACATCGCGGAAGTTCGAGAACACCACGACCTTCTGGCCCGACTCCGCCGCCTCTCCCACCAGTTCGCGCAGCCGCTCCAGCTTGGCGGACTGCGCAGGACGCGCGTACGCCGCCCGGCGCATGGCCATGAAGTTGCCGGACGCGACGGCCTCCCGATAGGCGGCCTCGTCGGCGCCGCTCAAATCCTCCCACTCGTCGGTGTGCTGGAGGCTGGGCAGTTCGGCCAGGACGTCGTCCTGGTTGCGCCGCAGATAGACGGGGGCGACCGCCGTGCGGAAGGCGACCGATCCGGCGAGGCCGTCCTCCTCGTCGAGCCGGTCCGCGAGCGCGGGATCCAGTACGCGCACGAGGTTGCGGAACTCGGCGACGCGGTTCTCCATCGGGGTGCCGGTCATGAACAGGACCCGCTCGCAGTGCTCCGCCCACTCCGTGACCGCCTTCGAGCGCAGCGTCTCCGGGTTCTTCACCGCGTGCGCCTCGTCGACGACGAGCATGCCCAGTTCGCCGCCGCCGGGCGCGGGCAGCGTGCGCAGCGCGTCGTACGTCGTGACGGCGACACCGCCCCGGCCCTTCCAGTCCGCGAAGGCCTCGCCCCGGTCCGCGCCGTGCACCGGAACGACGCGCAGTGCGCTGCGGGCCTCGATCTCCCGCGTCCAGTTCACGAGGACGCTCGCCGGGCAGACGACCATGAAGTGGCTCTGCCCCTCCGCCGCCAGGTGCGTCAGCGCGGCGATGGCCTGGACGGTCTTGCCGAGCCCCATCTCGTCGCCGAGCAGCGCGCGGCGCCGCGCGAGCGCGAAGCGGGCGCCGAACGCCTGGTAGCCACGCAGCGATACCCGAAGCCGCGACTCGTCGAGCTGCTGCGTGCGCACTTGTTCGGCGATGTCGGCGGGCAGGAAGCCCTCGGCGGCGTCCTTGTCGGGGGCGAGGCCGGAGATCTCGCCGAGGACGCTGTAGTACTCGGCGGAGCGCACCTCGAAGTCGACCCAGGCCGCCACGTCCGTCGCGGGCCCGCGCAGCAGGTCCACCGAGGCCTGCGCGAGCAGTGGCCGCGTGCCCGCCCGCTCGGCCTCCACGACGAGGGCCCGCACCTGCTCGGCGGCGTCGAGGGAGCGGGCCCGCCGGGCCCGTCCGGTGAACAGCAGCCGCAGCCGCCCCGCCGCGGGCCGTGCCTCGTCGAGCAGCGGTCCGAGTCGCCGGGCGATGCCGGTCGCGGTGTCCACGGCGTGCCGCGCGTCGGGGCCCGCCTCCACCAGGACGTGCAGCGCCATCACCACCGCGGTCGTCCGGGGCTCCGGATCGTCGACGTCCAGCGGCACCGCCGCCGTCTGCCGCACGCGGTCGGCGATGCGGCCCGCGGCGGCCAGCAGTTGCGTCGCGGTCTGCGGGCCCACTCCGTGGATCTGGTGGAGCCGGGCGGGCCCCGCGTCGAGCACCTGCCGCACCGTGCGCAGCCCGTCCCGCTCCACCAGGCCGACGCGGACCCGCCCGTCCGTGGCCTCCTGAAGCCGCGTCACGGGCATGGTGTCGAGGACGCGGGCGACCGACTCGTCGAGCAGCGGGGCGAGGGCGTCCCGCACGGTCTGGACGGCCTTCGCGTGGTCGTCGAGCAGTGCCCGTGCGGCCGCGTGGAGGCGTGTGCCGTCGGCGATCGCCTCCCGCTCCGTGCGTCCCATGGGGCCCTGCCCTCCTCTTGGCGCGTCCGGCTCCGGCCGGTCCGTGCATCTTCGCATCGGGGTGTGACAGTCGGCATGGCGTCCTGCAACGGGGTTGCGGTCCTGGGGCTCTGCCCCAGACCCCTCTGCTCAATCGCCGCAGGGGCTGAAGACGACCGGCAACCTTCCCGGTGCTCCGCCGGTTCGCCGAGTACAAGAACACCGGTGCCGGGGCCGGTTCGGCGAGCGCCGACCGGCCGCAGCTGAGCGACGCCCAGGCCGCGCAGCAGGAGGTCGCGGACTGGCTGGGGGACTGGGCGCCCACGGCCTCCTGACGGCCGGACGACGGGACACCGCGTGTGTGCGCGGCGCCGCTCACCGCGCCGCGTACAACTCCTCGATGTCCTGCGCGTACGCCTGGAGGACCGCCGCCCTGCGGACCTTCAGGGACGGCGTGAGCAGGCCCTGGGTGGCGCCGAACTCGTGCGGCAGGATGCGGAAGGCGCGGATCGACTCGGCGCGCGAGACACGGGAGTTGGCACGTGACACCGCGCGTTGGATGTGGCCGTGCAGCTGCTCGTCGAGGATCGCCTCCTCCGGCGCGCTGGGCACACGGCCCTTGAGCGCCTGCCAGCTCGCCAGGGCCTCCGGGTCGAGGGTGATCAGGGCCGTGACATAGGGGCGGTTGTCGCCGATCACGAGGCAGTCGGAGATCAGCGGATGGGCCCGCAGCTCCTCCTCGAGGGTCTGCGGCGAGACGCTCTTGCCGGCGCTGGTGATGATGATGTCCTTCTTGCGTCCGGTGATCACCAGATAGCCGTCGGCGTCGAGGTGGCCGAGGTCGCCGGTGGCGAACCAACCGTCGCGCAGCGCCGCCTCGTTGGCCTTGCGGTTGTTGAGGTAGCCCGCGAAGACGACGTCGCCCGCCACCCAGATCTCGCCGTCGTCCGCGATGTACACGGCGTTGCCCGGCATCGGCTTGCCGACCGTGCCGTGCCGCACCGCGCCGAGCGGCTGCACGGTGACTGCGGCCGCCGTCTCGGTGAGGCCGTAGCCGTTGTACACGGTGACGCCGCACCCCTGGTAGAACAGGCCCAGGTCGCGGGAGAGCGGCGAGCCGCCCGAGACGGCGTCGCGCACCCGGCCGCCGAGCACCGCCCGCACCTTCGCGTACACGAGACGGTCGTACACCTTGTGCATGAGCCGCGTGCGGGGGCCAGGACCCGGGCCCTCGCCGGCCGCGTGCCGCTGCACCGAGGCCGCGTACCGGATCGCGGTGCGCACGGCCCGCTCGAACAGGGCGGTGTGGCCGCTGTCCTGGGCGTTGACCCGCGCCTTGGAGAATACCCGCTCGAAGATGTACGGGACCGCGTACAGGATCGTCGGCCGGAACGCCGCGAGGGCGGGGAGCAGCGCGCTGGGCGAGACGTCGGGCTGATGGGCGATGTGGATCCGGCCGCGCACCGAACTCACCACCACCATCAGGCCGTAGCAGTGCGCCAGCGGCAAGAAGGCGAGCAGAGTGTGCTGTTGGCCGGGCGGCGTGAGCGCGGGAGCCCAGCCGACGAGCAGGTTGTCCGACTCGGAGGCCAGGTTGCCGTGGGTGATGACGCAGCCCTTGGGGCGGCCCGTCGTGCCGGACGTGTAGCAGATGACGGCGGGGGAGCGCGGGTCGACCGCGGCCCGGTACCGGTGCACGTCCTCGTCCCGCACCGCGGCGCCCGCCTCGACGAGCAGATCGAGGCCGCCCGAGTCCAGCTCCCACAGGCGGGTCAGATCGGTGCGCGCGCCGTAGGCCGCGGCCACCGTCATCGCGTTGTGCTCGTTCTCGACGACGACACCGACGGCGTCCGTGTCGTAGAGGATCCACCGCACCTGCTCGGCCGACGAGGTCGGGTAGACCGGCACGACCTCGGCGCCCACGGTCCACAGCGCGTACGCGATCAGCGTCCACTCGTAGCGGGTGCGCGACATCACGATCACCCGGTCGCCCATGCCGACGCCGCCGGCGAGGAAGCCGCGGGCCACGGCCATGACCTCGTCACGGAACCGCGTCGTGCTGACCTCCTGCGCCGGACGGCCGTCCTGGAGCAGCGAGAACTGCGTGCGGTGCGGTTCCTCCAGCGCGGCGTCGAAGACCGAGTCGGCAAGACCGCCCGACACCAACACGGGTGCCAGGCGGGGCGATGCGTATTGCCGCATGTGTCTGCTCATCGCTCCCTCTGGTGGGCGAACCGGGTCGACGATTCAACCTGAATGCGTCGGAACGGCAAGCTACCCGCAAGGGGAACTTTTCGCCCTGGGGTTGCATAACGAATCGGCAGTCACCGGTGGCGCTTCCGATACGCTGCGGGTTCCCAATGGCATGTACATCTAGAGGAGAGATCTCCGTGAAGCGGCGCCCGACCCTGGCCGGACTGACGATGGTGCTGGTGGTCGCGCTCGCGGCCTGCGGCGGTGGACCGGAGAAGTCCGCCTCGGTGCACGGCGGTGGCGGAGCCGCCGACAGCCGGTCGATCGAGCAGCACGACGACGAGGTGACCGGGGTGCGCGACGGGGTCCGCCACGTGACCCGGCGGACGACCCGCGCCACCCGGCCGCACCTGGTGAAGAAGTGCGCCACGGACACCCGCAAGGTCCGGCACACCAAGCGCAGCAAGGGCCGCACCAAGACCTACTACACGACGGAGAAGGTCCGTGACTGTCACAAGGTGCGCAGGGGATCCGAGAAGTACACGCGGGTCCTGCGCGCCGAGCGGTGGTGCGTCCGCCTCGACGACGTCGCCGGCAAGCGCACCGCCGACGACCGCTGGTACCGCGTCAACTCCACGGTCTACGGCGAGGTGAAGGGCGAGGCGGACCGGGCGAAGGTCACCATCCAGCCGCAGCGCGAGGGCTGCTGAGCCCGGACGGGGTCACGTGGCGGCGACCTCCGGGATGCGTTCCTTGACCATGGCGTAGAGGACGACCGCCACGGCCATCACGCCGGCCGCGGTGAACACGCCCGCGGCCCAGCTGCCGGTCGCGTCGCGCAGCACACCGCTGACGACGGGGCTGGCCACCGCGCCGATCTCGGCGACCAGGTTGAACAGGCCGAACAGCGAACCGCGGTCCTTCTCCTCGGCCAGGTCGCCGAGCAGGCTGTGCACGATCGGCTGGAGCGCGTTGAAGAACAGGCCCGAGCAGAACAGGATCAGGCCGAGCAGCAGCAGCGAGGGGTCGCCGTTCGCGACGCTCGCCCCGAACGCCACCGCGAGCACCGTGTGCACCGCCGCGCAGATCACCGCGAGCGGCTTGCGGCCCCTGCCCGCGCGCACCCGCCGGTCCGCGATCCAGCCGCCGACGGGGAAGCCGATGATGCCCGCGCCCGCGTTGAACGCGGCGGTGAGCGCCGCCGCACCGAGGCTGCTGTGCGCGGCCTCCGCGACGATCTGCACCGACCAGAACGAGAAGAACCACAGGTTCCACATCACGGCGATGAAGCCGATGTAGATCAACCAGACGTTCCGGTTGAGGAGTTGGGTGCCGCGGCCGGTGCGCACGATGCCGCGGATCACGATGGTGACCATCACGAGGAACAGCACCCCGGAGCCGATCGCGGTCAGCCAGTCCGGCCAGCTGAACTCGTCGGCGAGCAGGAACAGGCCGAGGATCGCGACGGCCGCGGGGATCGAGTAGCCGATGAGGCGAAGGGCGGGCGGGCCGATCCGCAGCGGCTTGTCCCCGCGCCCCCGGAAGAACGCCCACGTCGCCCCGGCCACGAGCAGCGACACCACGCCGAACACGTACAGCGGCATGCTCCACGCGCGCCCGCCCATGCCGAGCGTGCCGCCCCAGTCGATGAGGTGCGGGGTGGCGACGATGCCGACGGTCAGGCCGATGGAGAGGCCGGACAGGACGACGCCGAGGCCGATGGTGCGGCGGGCCGCGGGCGTGTGATTGATGACCAGGACACGGTCGTTGGAGTAGAAGACGCCCTCGCCGAGCCCGGTGAGCACGCGCGCCACGACGAAGCCGATGAGCCCGCCGGTCAGGCCCGACACGAGGGTGAGCAGGCCCGCCCACAGCAGGGAGACGACGAGCATCTCGCGGTGGCCGTAGCGGTCGCCGAGCCGGCCGCCCGCGTACTGCGTGAGCATGTAGCCGGTGAAGAACATCGAGCCGATGAGCCCGCCGAGCGTCGCCGGGTTCGAGGCGTCACCGATGAAGCCCGCCTTGTTCTCGATCATCCAGGCCACGACGGGCCCGGTGACCGTGCGGTCCGCGTAGCTGATCAGCCAGCCCGCGAGCAGAAAGCCCCACAAGTGGGTGTGGTGCCCCGAGAAGAGCGCGCGGCCCTTCGTCTCGGTGGTGGTGCGTGGTGGAGCGGCTGAATCCGACATGGGTTCCCCTGGGCGCTGAGCGGCGAGAAAGCGCTTGCTAACCTTGCAGAGGCTCGCGCGCCGGTCAACGGGTTGACGGGGCCGTCTTCACCGATTCGCCGCCAGTACGGCCGTTAGGCCCTGCCGCAGATCCTCGACGAAGAGCTCGGGAACCTCCAACGCCGCGAAATGTCCGCCGATTTCGGGCTCGCTCCACCGGACGATCCGCCGGTACCGCTCCTGTGCCCAGGGGTGCGGGCACTTCTCGACGTCGCGGGGGTACGCGGTGATGGCCGAGGGGACGTCGACCCGGAGGTCGGGGTCCAGCGCGTTGTGGCTCTCGTAGTAGATGCGGGCCGCCGAGGCGCCGGTCCGGGTCAGCCAGTACAGGGTGACGTCGTCGAGGATGCTGTCGATGGAGATCGCCTCGAACGGGCTGTCCTTCGTGTCCGACCACTCGGCGAACTTGTCGAGAATCCAGGCGAGGAGGCCGACCGGCGAGTCGACGAGCGAGTAGCCGATGGTCTGCGGCCGCGTCGCCTGCTGCTTCGCGTAGGCCGCGCGCCGGTGCCAGAAGTCGCGGGTCTCCTCGGCCCAGGCGCGCTCGGTCGCGCTCAGCCCCTCCGTGGACAGGCCGGGCGGGCCCTCGGCGAACGTGGTGTGGATACCGAGCACTTGGGCGGGGAAGCGGCCGCCGAGGACCGTGGTGATGTTGCCGCCCCAGTCGCCGCCGTGGGCCAGGAACGTGCCGTAACCGAGGCGTCCCATCAGCTCCACCCAGGCGGCCGCGATCTTTTCGGTGCCCCAGCCGGTGGTCACCGGGCGGTCGCTGTAGCCGAAGCCCGGCAGCGAGGGGGTCACGACGTGGAACGCCGGCGCGTCCGGGTCCTTCGGATCCGCCAACTCCTCGACGACATCGGTGAACCGGGCGACGCTGTCCGGCCAGCCGTGCGTCATGAGCAGGGGAGTGGCGTCGGCGCGCGCGGACCGGCGGTGCAGGAAGTGGATGCCGAGTCCTTCGACGGTCGTGCGGAACTGGCCGATGCGGTTCAGGCGGTCCTCGAACGGCCGCCAGTCGTACTCCGTGCGCCAGTAGTGCACGACCTCGGTGAGGTCGGCGAGCGGGACGCCCTGCGCCCACCGGCCGGGGCCCGGCTCGGCGTGCCGGACCGTCTCGGCCTCCGGCAGGCGGGCCGCGGCCAGGCGTGCGCGCAGCTCGTCGAGCTCGGCGTCGGTCGCGTGGGCTGTGAACGCTTGCACGTCGCTGCTCGGGCGGGACATGAGACCTCCTGGCCATCGCTGAACCGGCTAAGACGGTTCTAGCAGTGCCCACAACGGTGCCGCAACCGCCTAAGGTGGTTCCATGCGTGCACGGTTCCCCGAATTCCGCCTCGGCAAGGTGCTGGCGACCAGCTTCACCGCGACTCTGACGGAGCGCCAGGGAGACGCCGTCGAGCGCGTTCCCACGCCGCAGAGACTCATCGACTGGCTGGCGGTGTACGGCCTCGACGTGGACTCGTGCACCATCGCCCAGCTCGATCTGGCCCGGGAGCTGAGGGAGTCGATCCACGCCGCCGCGACGGCGGCCGCGACCCAGGAGCCGCTTCCGGCTTCCGCCGTCCAGGTCATCAACGACCGCAGCGTTCAGGGTCGGGCCGCGGCCGTCCTGACGGCCGAGGGGGAGCGGCGCTGGCGGCTCGGCCCGGACTCCAGCGTGGAGGACGCCCTCAGCGTGATCGCCGCCGACGCGATCGGCATCGTCGCGGGCGAACGCGACGGAAAGCTGGCCCTGTGCGCGTCGCCGACCTGCCGGGCCGCCTTCTTCGACGCCAGCCAGAGCCGTACGCGCCGCTGGTGCGACATGAACACATGCGGAAACCGCCAGAAGAAGGCGCGCTTCCACGCGGGCCGCGGCGGAGTCCCTGGGCCGGGGCGGTGAGCGTCGCTGGGCGGTCCGGGCGGGTGACGTCTCCCGGTCGTCACCGCGCCGGGCCAGGAGGCCTACGCCTCCAAGTGGCGGTTTCGGCCCGCGCCCACGCCCGCGAGCCCCATCGGCACGCACAGCACCGCGAGCATCACCAGCGGTACCGTCCAGCCGTCCGTCGCGTCGTGCAGTGCGCCGAGCAGGAACGGGCCCGCGGCGGCGAGCAGATAGCCGACGCTCTGCGCCATGCCGGACATCTCCGCGGCGCGCGCGGCGTCGGGGGAGCGCAGCACGATCACGGCGAGCGCCGTGCTGATCAGCAGCCCGCAGCCGAAGCCCTGCATCAGCATCCACGCGTACGCCCCGCCGACCGGCGCCACCAGCAGGCCGAGCACGGAGCCGAGGACGAGCAGGGTGCCGGTGAGCCCGAGGGTGACCTGGTTGGAGGACCGGCCGACGAGTGCCGTGAAGGCGAGCGAGCCCGCGATGCCCGCGAGGCTCATCACGGACAGCATCCACCCCGCCTGCGCGCCGTCCATGCCCTGGCTGGTGAGCATCGCCGGGATCCACGCGGCACACGCGTAGTACTGCAGCGACTGCAGGCCCATGAGGAGCGTGATCTTCCACGCGAGCGGTGAACGGCGCAGCGGGGTACGGGAGGCGCCGGCGCCCGGCGCCACCACGGGCGGCGCGTCAGAGCGGCGCAGCTGCGGTATCCACAGGACGAGCGCGAGCGCGGAGAGCACCGCCCACACGCCGATCGCCCCGCGCCAGCCGAGCCCGAGCGCGTCCCCGAGCGGCACGGTCACCCCGGCCGCGAGCGCGGCGCCGCAGAACAGGGCCACCGAGTACAGGCCCATCATCAGCCCCGTGCGGCGCTCGAAGTTGCGCTTGATGACACTCGGGACGAGGACGTTCGAGAGGGAGATCGCCGCGCCGATGAGGACCGTCCCCGCGAAGAGGGCCGGCAGGCCGGGCGCGAGGCGCAGCGCGATGCCCGCCGTGAGCAGCGCCATCATCGCGCCGAGCGCCCGCGTCATGCCGATGCGCCGCGAGAGCTTCGCCGCGAACGGGGCCAGGAGGCCGAAACAGAGGATCGGCAACGTCGTGAGCAGCCCCGCGAGCGAGCCGCTGAGCCCGGTGGAGCGGCGGATCGTGTCGAGTTCGGGCGAGACGGACACGACGCCGGGCCGCAGGTTCATGGCGATGAGCAGGACGCCGGCGGCGAGGAGCCCGCCGGTGGCCCCGGCCGTGGTGGCGGGGTTCGGGGATGTGGTCGAGGCGGATGTGGAGGTGGGCGTGGGGGCACTTTGCGGCATGCGTGCCAACGTAACATCCCATGTTTCCGACGGCAGAGCCGCGAGAATGGGGCGAGGGTGTGCAAATGCGCACCAATCCGGACTGGCCAGCACCGCAAACATGGGATATTTTTGACCCCGCACCCCGCACCCCGCACCCCGCACCGCGAGAAAGGCCACACCGTGCCCGCACCCACCCTGGTCCAGCGCACCATCGGCCGGATCGAGCGGAGCATCGAGAGCGGTGAGTGGGCCGTCGGCGACCGACTCCCTCCGGAGGGGCGGCTCGTCGAGGAGCTCGGCGTGGGCCGCAACACCGTGCGGGAGGCCGTCCGCGCCCTGTGCCACACCGGCCTCCTGGAGGCGCGGCGCGGCGACGGGACGTATGTGCGCGCCGCGAGCGACCTCAACGCGGCACTCCAACGCCGCCTGCGCCGCGCCGAGTTGAAGCACATCCTCCAGATCCGTCTCGCCATCGAACGGGAGGCCGCGCCCGCCGCCGCCGCGCACCGCGGCGAGGCCGACCTCGCCCGCATCCTGTCCGCCCTGCTCGCCCGGCACCGCGCCGAGGAGGGCGGGGACCCGGTTGCGTATGTGGAGAAGGATGTGGAGTTCCACCGGGCCGTCGTCGCCGCGAGCGGCAATCCGCTGATGACCGAGCTGTACGAGAGCATCGTCGAGTCGGTGCGCGACAGCATCGCCTCGCTGCGCCCGAGCTGGACGCCCGAGCTGCCCGGCGCGAGCTCCCACGACGACCTGGCCGATGCCATCGCGCGCAGCGACCCGAAGGCGGCGGCCGAGGCGGCGTGGGCGCACACGCGGACCGTGGAGGCGGCGATGGAGCGGATGACGGACGATCAATAGCCCTTGCCCCGCGGCCAATTGACCGCGCTTCGCCCTCTGTCGGTGCCACCGCCACGCGCTCTACCCTGGCGAGAGCCTCAACGGCCTTGAGGGGGAGTCGCATGAGCGATGACAGCGAGCGCGCCCGGAGCGACGGACGCCGCCGCGATCCCCCGAGCTCCGGTGAACGCCTCGCCGACTGGGCGGACGGCCGGCTCGGGATCTACCAACTCGCCAAGTCCCAGATGCGCAAGGTCTTTCCGGACCACTGGTCCTTCATGCTCGGCGAGATCTGCCTCTACAGCTTCATCATCCTCATTCTCACCGGCGTCTTCCTGACCCTGTTCTTCGACCCCAGCACCCAGGAAGTCGTCTACAACGGCTCCTACGTGCCCCTCAAGGGCATCAGGATGACCCAGGCGTACGAGTCGACGGTCGACATCAGCTTCGATGTGCGCGGCGGGCTGCTGATCCGTCAGATCCACCACTGGGCGGCGCTCGTCTTCGTCGCCGGCATGACGGTGCACATGATGCGCGTCTTCTTCACCGGCGCGTTCCGCAAGCCGCGCGAGCTCAACTGGGTGTTCGGCTGGACCCTGTTGTTCCTCGGCATCATCACCGGCCTCACCGGCTACTCGCTCCCGGACGACCTGCTGTCCGGTACCGGACTGAAGTTCGCGCAGGGCGCCGTGCTCGCGGTGCCGATCGTGGGCACGTACCTCGCGATGTTCCTGTTCGGCGGCGAGTTCCCCGGCGACGACTTCATCGCGCGGCTCTATCCGATCCACATCCTGCTGCTGCCGGGCATCATGCTGGGCCTGGTGGCGCTCCATCTGATCCTGGTCTTCTACCACAAGCACACCCAGTTCGCGGGCCCGGGACGCAGCGAGAAGAAGGTCATCGGGGCGCCTTTCTTCCCCATCTACGTGGCGAAGGCCGGCGGCTTCTTCTTCCTCGTCTTCGGGGTGCTCGCGGTCCTCGGCGCGGTGGCGACCATCAACCCCGTGTGGGCCTTCGGGCCCTACAGAACGGATCTCGTCACGACGGGCGCACAGCCCGACTGGTACCTCGGTTTCTCCGAGGGGCTGATCCGCGTGATGCCCGCCTGGGAGATCAACGCCTGGGGGCACACGCTGCAACTGGGCGTCTTCCTCCCCTTCACGCTGTTCCCGCTGATCCTGTCCTTCATGGCGGTGTACCCGTTCCTGGAGGCGTGGATCACGGGCGACAAGCGCGAGCACCACACGGCGGACCGCCCGCGCAACAAGCCGGTCAGGACCGGCGTCGGCGTGGCCTGGCTGTCGCTGTACGGGGTGCTGCTGATCGGCGGCGGCAACGACATCGTCGCGACGAAACTGCACCTGTCGATCAATGCCATCACCTGGTTCGTGCGCATCAGCGTCTTCGTGACGCCCGTCCTGGCGTTCATCGTCACCAAACGGATCTGTCAGGGCTTGCAGCACCGTGACCGCGACAAGGCGCTGCACGGCCGCGAGTCCGGCACGATCAAACGGCTGCCGCACGGCGAGTTCATCGAGGTCCACGAGCCGCTCACGCGCGCGGAGCTGTACACCCTCAACCAGCACGAGCAGCCCAGGGTATATGAGTTGGGTCCGCGGTTCGACGAGAACGGGGTGGAGCGCAAGTTCACCGTCCGGCAGCGGATGCGTGCGCGGCTCGCCAAGGCCATGTTCGGCCCCGGCACATACGTACCGAAGGTGACGCCCGAGGAGTACCGGGCGCTGCACGCGGGGTGGCACGAGTCGGAGCGGGTGGACTGAGCGGGAGAGGGGCCGGTCCGCGCGCGGACCGGCCCCCGACTGTCAGCCGATCAGCCGCTGAGTCGCACCGTGAACGCCCTGTCCGTCGGCAGCTGCGCCGTGCGGACCGTCGTCACATGTCTCTTCTCGTCGTACGACCATGAACTCCCGGCCAGCGGGCGGCCGTTCACCGTCACCCGGTCCGGCGCACCGTCGCCGTGCACGGTGAAGGTGTACGCGCGCTTGCTCGCCTTGCCCGCGTAACTGCCCTTGCTGGCGCCGACGTCGATGACCGATCCTCGCTTGTCGGTGTCGACGCTCACGCGCTGCGTCGCCGACGCGCCCTCCTTGAACTTGCGGGTCACCCCGTCGTCCTCGTACAGGGTGTAGGAGCTGTGGCCCGGCTCCGACGCGTGGATGTCGTATCCCAGTTGGCCCTTGTCGCGGGTCTTCCACGACGTGGTGCCCTTGGGCCACATCGGCACGATCGCCCCGGACTTCACGAAGAGCGGGAGCGTGTCGATCGGGGCGTGGTAGCCGTCGATCGTGGTCGGGCCCTTGTACTGCTTGCCGGTCCAGTAGTCCGTCCACGTGCCCTTCGGCAGATAGATGCCGTCGCGGGTGTCGGAGTCCTCGTAGACCGGGGCGACGAGGAAGTCGTCGCCCGCCAGGTACTCGTACTTGGCCTGCGCGCCCAGGGTGTTGGCGTCCCTCGGGTACTCCAGCCACAGCGGCCGTACGCCGCCGACGCCGGTGTCCGAGGCCTGCTTGGCCAGCGTGTAGAGGTACGGCATCAGGCGCTCGCGCAGCTGGAGGTACTTGCGGTTGATGGACGTGTACGGCTCGCCGTCCACCCACGGCTGCTGGTTGATCTTCTCGCCCGTGGTCATGTCGCGGGCCCAGCCGTCCATCGTCATGACGGCGGGCAGGAACGTCTTGGCCTGGAGGTCGCGCGCGTACATCTTCGCGTCGTGCGAGTAGATCGAGCCGATGTCGCCGGTGTTGTAGGCGATGCCGGACATCGTCGCGCCCGCGTACGTCGGGATCTGCCAGCGGACGAAGTCCCAGGACAGCTTCTGGTCGCCCGACCAGAGCACCGCGCAGCGTTGTGCGCCCGCCCAGGACACCGGCATCCAGACGAAGCCGCGGGCGTCGCTGTTGTCCTCGATGCCGGCCTTCGCCTTGTCGCAGGCGTCGAGGGCCATGCCGTAGCCGTTGCCGACCCAGGCGACGTCCAGCTTGGCGACGCGCTGGCCCGCCTTCACCTGGTCGGCGAGCTTGTCGATGCCGTCCTGCGTCCACAGGCCGAGCTCGGCGCCCCGGTCCTGGAGCCCCTTGGCGGTCTCGGCGAGGTTCTCGTAGCCGCAGCCGTAGCCGTCGTTGACCAGCATCCAGCCGAGCGGCAGCTGGTTCGCCACGTACTTGTCGGCGACTTTCAGGGAGTCCAGGGTGTGGCGCTCGCCCTGGTTGGCGTTGTGCAGATAGCAGTCGGCGTCGCCGGGTTCGAGGCCGTAGACCGGCGGCATGAACGGCTTGCCGACCAGCGACGTGTAGTCGCCGATGACGTGCTTCGCGTCACCGAGGAAGTAGTACGCGTCCAGGCGGCGCTCCTGCTGCCCGGTGTGGACGGAGGGGCCGAAGTCGTAGACGCCGGGCGCGAAGGTGTTCCGATACACGCCGTAACCGGCCGAAGAGAGGTAGAACGGCTGGGAGTTGGGGTAGCCGCCCTCGTTCCAGTCGGTGTTGTTGGCGACGCGGATCGTCTTG
This sequence comes from Streptomyces sp. NPDC051684, assembly GCF_044453445.1. NCBI lineage: Bacteria > Bacillati > Actinomycetota > Actinomycetes > Kitasatosporales > Streptomycetaceae > Streptomyces > Streptomyces sp. NPDC051684. The sequence continues at coordinate 146,446 of NZ_JBITCS010000012.1, forward strand.
TCGCGGTGGGAGAGGCCGCCGTTCTGCTCGCCGCCGCCGAAGAACTGCTCGTCCGCGCCGCGCTCCAGGCTCTGCCGCATCCCGCCGGTGGACCAGCGCAGCGGCTTGTCCTCCTGCCAGACGCGCGTCCTGTTGTCCGCCTTGTAGAGGCCGAACCGCAGGGGCTTCTTGTAGATGCGCAGGACGGCGTCCGCCGACCGGATGCCGTAGTAGGCGCCGGTGTCGAAGGACGTCGTGTGCGGGTCGACGGCGGGCTGCTTGCGCACGATCTGAGAGCCGGCCGGATCGCTGAACTCGCCGGAGGGGTCGGCCTGGAGGCGGAGCCCGCCGCCCTTGAGGAAGTCGGCCCGCGCCTTCAGGTCCCCGGCGGCGATCGTGTAGCTGCCGTCGTCCCCCTTGAAGGAGGTGAGGTTCCCGGCGTCCGTCGTCTCGGGCAGATAGGCCTTGCCGACGAAGGAGTTGTCGTGCACGTCGTAGGGGACGACCACCACGTGGTACGTGCCGTCGGCCCTCGGGATGACGGTCGCCTCGGGATCGGCGGTGCCCGCGCTCGACGCCACCTGCTTGCCGGCGTCGTCGTAGACGTACATGTCGAAGTCGTCCTTGGGCTGCTCCGCCCACTCGACGGAGACCGGCACCCCGCCCTCGGGGTTGTCGCTCCAGTACCCGTCCGGGACCGCCACCGTGAGGTCGAAGCGGTCGCAGGTCTTCCCGTCCGGATCGTCGGCCGGGGCCGGGCACTTCTTCGGGTCGTCGACCGTGCCGGCCGGATAGGTGGGGCTCTGCCAGGTGACGCTCTTGTGGTCGGCGTCGAGCACGCCGCTGCCCGGGGTGGCCGCGCCCGCCTGGTGCGCGGGGGCGGCGAGGAGCGCGGCCGCGAGGGCCGCGGTGGTGCAGGCGGCGAGGGCGCGGGCTCTTCGGTGGGGTTGCCTTTGGTGCAGTCTTCGCATGAGGTGCGTCTCCGCTCAGAACGACCAGTCATTGTTTACTTGTGCTTGAAACTCCTTGCACGCGTGCAGGATTGCGCAGAGAGTCAGGGTTGAAGATCCCGCTCGCACAGGTTCATGTCAACAGGAGAAGCGCCTCGTGACCGTTCGTCAGTCCGCCCGCCGACCCGGCCGTGCCGCCCTCGCCGCCCTACTGCTTGTCGGCGGCGCGAGCCTCGCCGCCCCGCCCGCCTCCGCCGCGCCGCACCCAGGGTCCGACTACGCCGACGTCCTCGACCTGCACGGCACTCCGAAGGCCGCGCTGCCCGGCGACGCCGAGGACAACAACCCCATCAGCACCTTCTCGGACCGCGGCGCCTGGCACTCCTACGCCCTGCCGAAGGCCGGGGACCGCTCCGCGTACGGCGGGTTCAGCGGCCCGCTGTACATCGCGCAGGAGTACCCGTGGTGGCTGAGCAAGTCGTTCAGCCGGATCCGGCTCACCGAGGGCGGCCGTACCCTCGACCTCGCCGGCGGCGGCACGCCCCGCTTCACCTCGCAGCCCGGCCGGCTGCTCCAGTCGTACGACCTCGGGCGCGGCCTGACCCTCACCCTTGAGCTGCGCTTCGCCACCAACCGGACGGCCCTGGTGCGCGCCGAGGTGCGCAACACCGGGTCGACTGCCCGCACCCTCGGCGCCGACTGGACCGGCAGCCTGCTGCGCCCCGGGAAGGCGCCGATGCGCGACGCGCCCTCTCTGGAGTCCACCGACCACGGCGTCGGCGTCGACTTCGCCAAGGTGCGCGAGAAGTGGGACTACCTCACCGACGGCACCGAGCGCTTCGAGGTCACGCACAAGGACGATGTGCGCACCAAGGTCGACGGCGACTCCTACCGCACCGAGACCACCGCCCCTGTGAAGATCGCGCCCGGCGCCGCGCACCACTTCGACTGGACCGAGTCCTACACGTTCACCGACGCCGAGCGCACCCGTGAGGCCCGGCGGGCGCGCGCCGTGCTGGCCGCCCCGCAGGCGTACGCCACCGCCGGTGACGCCCGCTGGCGCGGCTACGTCGCCGGGGTCACGCGCGGGGTGCCCGCCGAGCGGCGCCGCACCGCGGTGAAGTCCCTGGAGACCCTCGTCACCAACTGGCGCTCCGCCGCAGGGCAGTTGAAGCACGACGGGGTGACGCCCTCCATCTCATACAAGTGGTTCACCGGCGGGCTGTGGGCCTGGGACAGCTGGAAGCAGGCCGTGGGCACCGCGCGCTTCGACCCGGCGCTCGCCGAGTCGCAGATCCGGTCCATGTTCGACCACCAGATCACCGCCGACTCCAAGACCCGCCCGCACGACGCCGGGATGGTCCCCGACGCCGTCTTCTACAACGACCCCGCGCGCGGCGGTGGCAACTGGAACGAGCGCAACTCCAAGCCGCCGATGGCCAGTTGGTCGGTGTGGGAGGTGTACCGCAAGAACGGCGACCGGTCCTTCCTGCGCGAGCTGTACCCGAAGCTCGCCGCCTACCAGGCCTGGTGGTACCGCAACCGGGACCACGACCACGACGGGATCGCCGAGTACGGTGCCACCGTCGACCCCGCCAACGACTCCACCGAGGAGCGCCGGCAGGCCGCGGCCTGGGAGAGCGGCCTGGACAACGCGCCGCGCTTCGACGCCAAGCTCGGCACCTCCGTCGTCGCCAATCACGCCGCCGACGGCACGCTCCTCGGCTACTCGCTCGACCAGGAGTCCGTCGACCTCAACGCGTATCTCGCCCAGGACCAGGGCTACTTGGCGCGGATCGCCGACGCGATCGGACGCCCCGACGAGGCCGCGAAGTGGCGCGAGAAGTCGGAGGCGACGAGCGCCGCCGTACGCTCCAAGTTCTACGACAAGGCCGACGGCTGGTTCCACGACATCACCCTGAAGGACGGCGCCCCGCTCACCGACCGCGGCCGCGGCATCGAGGGCGCCGTCCCGCTGTGGACCGGCGCCGCCACCAAGGAGCAGGCCGCGCGGGTGCGCGAACGCCTCACGGACCCGGGCGAGTTCGCCACCCACGTGCCGTTCCCGACCGTGTCGAAGGCGTCCCCGTACTTCGACTCGACGGCCTACTGGCGCGGCCCTGTCTGGTTCGACCACGCCTACGCCGCGCTGGGCGGCCTGCGCCGCTACGGCTACACCAAGGACGCGGACGAGCTCACCGGTAAGCTCCTCGCGGGCGCGAAGGGGCTCACCGGCGACCGTCCGATCCAGGAGAACTACGACCCGCTGACCGGCGCCCCGCTCAACTCACCGAACTTCAGCTGGTCGGCCTCGCTGCTGCTGCCGATCCTCTCCGGAGAGCAGTAGCGGCAGGCAGGGCGCTCAGGACGCCGCGTACGTCCAGAAGTCCCGCATGATCTGCGGGGGTGTCGGTCCGGCCAGGCCGAGCTGGGTCAGCAGGACCGACACCGTCCCGGTCGCCGGGGTCAGGTGGGCGGACGTGCCCGTGCCGCCCACCCAGCCGTAGCGGCCCGGCACGTTGTAGGGGTGGGTGCGGGTGACGTCGACGGAGCCGCCGAAGCCCCAGCCCTCGCCCTCCGTGAACAGGCCGCTCGCCGCGCGCTGTTCGGAGGTCAGGTGGTCGGTGGTCATCAGCCGCACCGACTCAGCGGAGAGCACGGACCCGCCGCCGGCGAGCAGCATCCGGGCGAACGCGTGCCAGTCGTCCACGGTGGAGACGAGCCCGCCCGCGCCGGAGGGGAACGCGGGCAGGCTGCTCCACTCGCCGTCCGGGGCGTCGACGAGCTCGGCGCCGCCGTCGGGCGTGGGTACGTAGCAGCTGGTGAAGCGGTCGCGCTTGGCGGCGGGGACCTCGAAGCCGGTGTCCACCATGCCGAGTGGCTCGAAGACCCGCTCGGCGAGGAAGTCGGGCAGCGAGAGACTCGTCATCCGCGAGATCAGCACGCCCTGGATGTCCGAGCACGCGTTGTAGAGCCAGACGTCGCCGGGCTGGTGCAGCAGCGGCACCCCGGCGAGCGAGGCCAGCCAGGTGTCCGGCTCGGGCAGCCGCTGCGGGTGGTGCGGGTCCATCAGTGCGAACAGCGGCTGCACCGCGGGCAGCGAGAAGTCCGAGGGGAAGCCCCAGCCCGCCCGGAAGGTCAGCAGGTCCTCCACGGTGATCGGCCGGTCCGCTGGGACCACGTCCTCGATCGGACCGGCCGGATCGCGCACGACGTTCGGTGCGGCCAGCTCGGGCAGCCAGTGCGAGATCGGCGAGTCGAGCGCGATGCGGCCCTCCTCGACGAGCGTCATGAGCGCCGCCGCCACGATCGGTTTGGTGATCGACGCGAGCCGGAAGATCGAGTCGCGGGCCATCGGCGTGCTGCCCTCGGTGTCGGTGTGGCCGACGGCCGCGACCTCCACGCGGTCGCCGCGCGCGACGAGTCCCACGGCGCCGGGCACGGGGCCCTTCGACACGTGCGGGGCCAGGACCTCGGTCAGGCCGGAGTTGTCGGTCATCGGGCGATCCTCCTGTGCGTACGGGGTGCGGTGCCGTCGTGCGCGTGAGCGTACAGAGGAAGACCGCCCGGACCGGCTCAACTCATCGGCTCCCCGTCCCAGAGCGTGTCGTGGGCGCGGTGGGCGTCGGTGAGTCCGTTCGTGAAGAAGCGCTCGTAGTACTCGCCCTCCACGTGGTGCGCCTGCAACCAGACCCCCGGCACATGGATGGCGTCCGTGTGTGCGGGGAAGCGGCGGTGCGTGGCGAGGATGTACGTGCACACGTCGCGGGCGCACTCGATGACACGCTCGTCGTACTCGCTGGCCTCGGCGAGATAGCGCTGGCCGTAGTCCTCCTTGTAGATGCGGGCGAAGACGTCCTTGTCGCCGTAGGTGCCGCCGGTGCCGAACTTGGCGTCCACGATCGCGTCGACCGCGTCCGACATCGAGGCGTGCGCGGGCGGGCAGGCCGCGGCGATCAGCGGTTCGCCGGTCGCCGGGTCGGCCAGGCCCACCGGGTGCGAGCGCAGGTTGGCGTACTTGGGCAGCGGGACGTGCCAGCGCCACAGGTCCGCGAGGCGCCAGCGTGGCGTGACGAACGTGAAGCCGAGCATCCTCCCGTACGTCTTGGAGAACTTCGGGTCGCCCAGGGCGATCGCCGGGTTGATGGAGGCGTGGATCCAGGCGCCGAGGCCCATCGCCTCCGCCGTCAGCATCACGGTCTGAAGGAGCAGGTCCGCCTCGATCTGGGTGCGCATCGGGCCGAGCGCGCCCAGCGGCAGCTTCAGGTCCTTGTTGAGGAACCCGTTGTCCACCCACTTCTTCACGCCCGCCGCCCGGTACAGATTGCGGTCGTCGACGAAGGTGGGGCGTGCCCCGTCCGGCTGTGTGAGCAGGTACATCAGGGCGTTGATGTACTGGTGCGAGAGGTCGACCACCGGGAACAGGACGGTCGTCCCCGGCAGATTCGACAGGAACCGGTTGGAGTCCAGATAGGCCGGGAAGTCGCGCAGGCCCTCGGCGACGTCCAGGCGGCGGTCGAGGACCTTCACCTTCGACTGCCGGGCCCGCTCGACGAGCGTGTGCGCGTCGAACGGTTCCTGCGGGGCCGCCGGCAGCCTGCGCAGGAAGTACGTACCGCTGTCGTTGATCAGGAAGAAGTGCGTGCCCTGCGCGTTGTCGGGGCTGCCGGCCGTGCGGCCCGTCATCGTCAGGTTCGGCTTGGACATGATGGGCTTGCCGTCGCGCGGGTCCTCGAAGGGGCGGTCCGGCATCGTCAGCCCCGTCGAGCCGGTCACCGCGATCAGCAGCGCCTCCTCCAGCTCGCTCAGCGGCTGCGGCTCGTGCTTCGAGCTGTAGCTCATGGATCCGGCCGGCACCGACGCGCCGCGGGAGACCCGGTGGGTGCGGCGGCGCCAGATCGTCTTCAGGAGCGGGCGCGCGAGCAGGTCGTCGAGACCCTGGTGCCCCGTGGTGCCGTCAGCCATGCTCGCCACCGTTCTGGGCCGGCGTCACGGGACGCCACGGCGCGAACGCGCTGGCGTCGCGCGGCAGCAGGCTCGCGAGGTCCGGGCAGTGCCGCAGGATCACGGACTTCATGCCGCCCTTCTCCACCCAGGCCATGCCGAGCGGCGTGTAGATCTCCGGGCGGTAGTCGACGGTGAGGAAGCGGTCGCTCTGCAACCGCCGCGTCGCCATCAGGATGAAGATGCGGAACGCGGTGTCGGAGAAGCCGAAGCCGGTGGGCGGGTTCTCCGCGAACAGGCCGACGACCGTGTCGATCTCGTCGACGTCCCGGTACACCTCCTTGAGGCGGGCGAGGGTCTCCGGCTCCTGGGTGAGGTCCTCGAAGCGGCGGATGCGCTCCTTGTGCAGGCCCGCCCGAAAGTCGTTGTAGCGGGGCACACCGCGCCTGCGGGTGCGCATCAGGTCGACCACCGACAGGTCGATGATCTCGCCCTCGCGCTGGAAGTGCGTCAGCGACCTCGGGTAGTTGTGCAGCGTGATCGCGCCGGGGTGCGCGATGCCGAACGAGTAGAGCGTGTCCGCCAGGCCCGTCTTGCGGATCTGGCTCTCGGCGGCCGCGCCCTGGATGTCGTTGAAGCCGAGCGTTTCGAGGCGCTGCCCGAAGCGGTGCTCGCGCAGCTCGTAGTCGTCGGGGATCAGCGGGTGCATGCGGTAGACGGTGACGAAGTCCTCGGTCAGCGAGTACGGGGCGCCGTGGTGGTCCGGCATCGTCTTCGGGATGCCGGTCAGGGAGTGCGATTCGAGCAGCCACAGACCCAGCTGGTTCAGCCAATTGCGCGGCGGACCCTCCCAGTTGGTGCGCAGACCGATGTCGATGGCCTTCGTCGCGAGGATCGCCGGCGTCCACTCCACCGTATGGATCTTCGCGATCAGCGCGGACACCACGAGCCGCGCCGTGTGGTAGATCCGCTCCTCGCTCATCGACGGGTACTCGGCGCGCAGTGCGTCGCACACCGCGTTGTGCTCGCGGGCGAACAGGGTGTGCATCGAGCTGAGCCCCATCCACCAGTTGTCCTTGAACCCGGTGATCGGGATGCCGGTCCGGTCGATCGGGATGTGCCCGCCGTCCAGCAACAGCCGTGCCCCGCCCTCGGGTTCGCGCAGCTGCTTCGCGGTCTGCTCGTCGCCGCCGTACACCTCGGAGCCGTCCCACCAGTGCGAGGCGGTGTTCCCGAACAGGATCGGCGGCTTGTCGCCGGGCAGCTCGATCCCCTCGTTCTCGGCGAACCGCATCACGCTCTCCTCGGGCCCACCCGGGGTGTTGACCCACGTCCCCCCGCCCGGCGGCAGCGGCACCTCGACCGCCTTGTCGCCCTGCTTGTAGCGCCGGTGGTTGACCCAGTCGTGCACCTGGAACTGGATCCAGGCCGCCGCCAGGACGTTCAGCGAGGTCGCCGGGACGAAGCTCTCGCGCGCCAGCAGGCTGCGGCTGACCGTCACCGGGTTGGGCGTTTCGAAGAGGTCGGGCCGGAACACGGGCTTGAGATTGCGGCCGAACGCGGCGCCCACCGCGCCCATCTGAGGCTCCGACAGATCGTTGTACGTGCCGTCGTAGGAGCGCTCGGTGCGCAGCCGCTCGTCGACCGGGACCGGCACCGGCTCGGCCTTCGGCGGCGCTTCCTGGACGTCGGTGTCGATGAGGTTCAGCCTGCGCAGCACCTTCCGCAGGAACACCAGGTTCAGCAGGCTCAGGTCCACCGGCAGCCTGTGCCACGGGACATAGCGGTTCAGGGCGCGGAAGACGAGGCCCACGGGCGCGCCCAGGACCCGGTTCCTGAGTGGTTCGTGCGGGGTGAAGCGGGTGCCGTGCCGCTGCGCGCCGCTCGCCCGGTACGCGGCCTTGCGGGCCCGGTTGATATTGCCGAGCGGGCGGAACTCGTCCGTGGTGTACCACGGATTGAAGGACAGGTCCTCGATCCGCCGGGCCGCCGAGCGGGCCTCGGCCGTCGTGATGTCCTGGCTCGGCACGGTGAGGCGGGCCACGGGGATCGGCGGCGTGATCGCCTCCTTCCACTCCACGGCGCCGTTCTCGACGGGGGTGCGCCGCTCGTCGACGTAGCGCTGCACGCACAGGTCGAAGGCGACGTCGCCGCGGGAGAGGCGGTGCGCGAGCTCGCGGTGCAGGAAGTTCGGGTCGCGGCGGTCGGGGCGCGGCTCGGGGCCGCCGCCCACGGCGGGCCGCAGCAGGAACCGGACGGGTCCCGCGTCGGCCCACAGCATCGCGCCGCGGCTCCAGTACGTCTCCTGGGCCAGGCTGTTGACGGACTTGCGGGTCGCCGCCTGGACGTTGCGGCGCATCCGGTTCGCGGTGCCGAGACCGACGGCCAGCGGCAGCTTCACGAACAGGCCGAAGGCCTTCTGGAGCGGATTCCTGGCCCCGGCCATCGCCTTGGCGAACGCCACGAACTCGCGGGCGTTGGCGGCATGGGACACAGGGAAGGAGGTGGCCAGCAGGTCGTGGCTCTCCTCGGACGTGGTCCGCACCCGTACCGCGATGCCGTGCAGATCGGGCGCCCCGTCGGGCCCGCGCATCCCGCTCGCGTTGGAGAGCCGCACGGTCGCCGGATACTCGGCGCCGGGCTGGGCGAAGCCGGCGCGCAGCGCGGCCGGCAGGTCGTCGTTGAACCGCAGGCGGGCGTTCTCCACGCCGAGCACGGCCTTCGCGTGGAAGGCACGCTCGAAACCCTGGGCGCCGCTCGACCGACGGTTCGCGACCTGAACCTTCATGATCTCTCGGGCGAGGCGTTCGAACACGAGGCGCTCCGCCTCGGGGCTGCCGCCCTCGTACCGCTCGTACTGCGCAGGCTTGTAAGAAGCCTGACGTTCGTTCTCGGCCATCGGTTGCCGTCCCTGTCGGAGGTACGTGGGGAAGGTTCGTTCAGGGGGAGGGGCAGCGACGCTATCGGCGCCCTCGGGCCTGCCGCAGCGACCGATCCCGCCATGTACGTGCACACGAACTCCCGTACGCACAAAGGGATTTGCCCCTGTCAGTGCGCGGGCGGCACGGGCCGGGCCCGCACCGCGCGTCGCCCGCCCCACACCCGCCCCACCCGCAGAACCCGCGCGTGGCCGATCGACGACGCCTTGACGGCGGCAGGCCCCGATGGTGTGCTGCACAGCCCGTCATCCGGGAGGTGCCATGCGCCACGCGATCGTGCACGGACCCGCCTTCGCCGACCTGCGCCCCCTCAAGGACGCCATGTTCGTCGAGCCGGGCAGGACCACCTTTCCCGTCCATCCGGAACTGCCGCGCCTGCTGCGGGAGGACAAGGCCTCCTGCGCTACCGAAATCCAATTGCAGTGCATCGGGCTTCAGCCCGGTGGTGAAGCAAGTCTTCGATCGTGACGCGGAGCGTCGCAGTGTCGTGCCCCGCGGAGCGGGGTGCTGCCGTTTTCAGGGCTGGTGCCGCGCAGCGGCGCGGCGGTGTTCCGGTGGAGCCGGGCCCGAGGTTCTGCGAAACACGGTGAACTCGGAAACATACGTTCCTCATAGCCGTGGATGAATGAGGCTCGTACGCTCGTCGGTATGCAGCTTCGGTACGCCTTTCGCCTCTACCCGGAGCCCGATCAACGCTCCGCGCTGGCAAGGGCGTTCGGATGTGCGCGCGTCGTGTTCAACGACGCCGTGGCCGCCCGGCGCGCCGCCCGGGCGGCGGGCGAGCCCTACCCCACCTCGAAGGTCCTGTCGGCCTGGCTGATCACCTGGGCGAAGCAGTGCCCCGAGCGGTCCTGGCTCGATGAGGTCTCCGCCGTCGTCCTCCAGCAGGCGTTGCGGGACGCCGACGACGCCTACGGCAACTTCTTCGCTTCCCTCAAGGGCGAGCGCATGGGTCCCAGGATGGGTGAGCCGTCCTTCCGCTCGCGCAAGGACGCCCGGCAGGCGATCCGGTTCACCGCGAACGCCCGCTGGAAGATCACCGGGAGCGGGAAGCTGGTCCTGCCCAAGATCGGCCCTGTCAAGGTCAAGTGGTCACGGTCTGTGCCGGCGGTGCCGTCCTCGGTCACCGTCATCAAGGACGCGGCCGGGAGGTACTTCGCGAGCTTCGTCATCGACACCGACCCGGTCGCCGATGCCGCATGCCTGCCCCACGCCGACCCCGACAGCAGTGTCGGCATCGACCTCGGCCTCACACACTTCGCGGTCCTGGACGACGGCACGAAGATCGACTCCCCCGGGTTCCTTCGCCGCGCGGAGAAGAAGCTGAAGAAGGCCCAGCGCGAACTGTCGCGCAAGCAGAAGGGATCGAAGAACCGCGAGAAAGCGAGAGTGAAGGTCGCCCGCGCCCACGCCGCCGTCGCCGATGCGCGCAAGGAGTTCTGCCACCAGCTGTCCACCCGGATCATCCGTGAGAACCAAACGGTGGTCGTGGAGAACCTGTCAGTGGCCGGGCTCGCGCGCACCAGGGTGGCCAAGAGCGTGCACGACGCGGGCTGGTCGATGTTCGTGAACATGCTCCGGTACAAAGCCGAGCGGTACGGGCGCACGTTCGTGCAGATCGGCCGGTACGTTCCCACCAGCCAGACCTGTTCGGCCTGCGGGCGCCGAGATGGCCCCAAGCCGCTGCACGTCCGGGAGTGGACGTGCCCCGTCTGCGACACCCTGCACGATCGCGACATCAACGCCGCGAAGAACATCAAAGCCGCCGGACAAGGTGGTTCGAGCCTGCGGAGCACCGGTAAGACCACCCCCCCCAGCACCATCGGGGCAGCGGCACGGTGCGAAGAAACAGGAAGCCACGGAATCCCACACCGAAAACCGTGCCCCGGAGGGGCACAGCATTCGGTAGGGACGGCCAGAATCCTCGGGCTTCAGCCCGAGGAGCATGTCAAATCTACGACCGCGACGTGGTGCCCGCGCTGCCGCCGCGTCCCGTCGGCCCCTACGAGGCGTTCGGCCGCGAGTTCCACTTCCGCAGGCCGCGCCGCGCGGTCGACGCGGTGTTCACGGCGGCGGCCGACGCGGCGGCGGAGGCGGCCGCCTTCCCCGGCGACCTCCTCACCGGCGTGAACCCCCTGCGCAGGCTGCGCCGCCTGGGCGCGATCCCCGGCCGCGCCCGCGAGGAGGGCTGGATCGAGCGGGTGGAACCCGCCCTTCCGTACCCCCAGATGGACAGCCTCGCGGGCCTGGCGGTGGTGGCCCCGCTCGCCTTCTTCGCGGCGCGCCTGGCCCTGACGCGGACGCTCCCGTTCAAGTACTCCTTCGACGACCACGGCCCCGCGCACTATGTCAACGCGCTGGCACCGAAAAGGGTGTTGAGCGAGTACGGGGACGTGCGCTGACGCCTGGGGTCACACGGCCGTCGGCCACGCGTCCCGCCACGGCGCCGCCTCCTCGTAGGCCGCGCACACGTCCAGGAGCGCGCCGTCCGCGAGGTGCCGGCCGATCAGCTGCACGCCGACCGGGAGCCCGCCCTGCGTGCGGCCCGCCGGTAGTGAGGCGGCGGGCAGGCCCGTGAGGTTGGCGATCGGGGTGAACGACGTCCAGTGGTCCGTGGGCACCACCCGTCCGTCGATCAGCTCCGGGCCCGGCACCCCGACGGGGAACGCGGCGACGGAGGTGGTCGGCGTGAGGACCAGGTCGTACGTCGCCATCAGCCGGGCGACCCGGTTCACCACCGCCTTGCGCATCAGGTTGGCGTCGGTGAACTGCTCGGCCGTCCACGGCGTGCGCACGAGCGCCGCCAGGTGCGGGGACATGGCGGGACCGAGCCGGTCGGCCAGCTCCCGCATGCCCGTCAGATCGGTCTCCGCGGCGATGATCGCCCCGAACGCCTCGCTGAAATCGGGGAGTTGGAGGTCGATCCGGTCGACCTCGGCGCCCAGGCCCTTCTCGAAGACCTTCGCCGCGTCGTCCGCCACCCGGCGCACGTCGGGGTCGACGGCGACCCGGCCCAGATCCGGGCTGTAGGCGATGCGCAGCGGCCCTGCCGGGCGGCGCCGGGTCCAGGCCACGTCCGCGCACGGGATCGAGTGCCGGTCGCGCGGGTCGGGCCCGGCGAGCACCGAGAGCATGAGCGCGGCGTCGGCGACGGTGCGGGTCAGCGGGCCGATGTGCTCGATCGACTCCCAGCCCGACACCCCCGGATAGCGCTCGTCGCGGCACCCCGGATACACCGGCACCCGCCCCATCGACGCCTTGAACCCGAAGATGCCGCACAGCGCCGCCGGGATGCGGACCGAGCCGCCGCCGTCGCTGCCGAGCGCCACGGGACCGAGACCCGCCGCGACGGCCGCCGCCGAACCGGCACTTGAGCCGCCCGGCGTCCGTTCGAGGTCCCAGGGGTTGCGCGTCACCGGGAACAGCGGGTTGTGCCCGTTCGCGCTGTAGCCGAACTCGGTGGCGTTGGTCTTGCCGAGGACGACGGCGCCCGCCGCCCCCGACCGCTCCACCACGATGTCGTCCTCGTCCGGCACGAAGTCCGCGTACGCGTGCGAGCCGGAGGTCGTCCGGATGCCCTTGGTGGAGATCAGGTCCTTGACGCCGAGCGGGACCCCGGCCAGCGGGCCCGGGTCGCGGCCCGCGGCGATGTCGTCCGCGATCCGCCGGGCGGCGGCGCGGGCCAGGTCGGGCGTGGGCGTGCAGAAGGCGCCCAACCGCCCGTCCACGGCGTCGATCCGGTCGAGCACCGCGTCCGTGACCTCGACGGGGGACAGCTCCCGCGCGCGGATCAGCGCGACGGTCTCGGTGGCGGACAGGCGGCACAGCTCGCCGGTGTCGGTGGGGCTCACGGGTGGCGCCCTTCTGTGGTTCCGGTGGGGACGGTGGCGGGACGGGGTGCGTCGACGGCGGGCCCGGCGGCGGCCGCGCGCGGCGTGCGGCGCTCGACGAGCAGCAGGACGGCCGCGGCGACCGCCATGCCGAACAGCGGATCGACGGACCCGGGCAGGAAGAAGTGCGCGAGGCCCGCGACCAGGGCCCCGGCCGCCCACGCGCCGAGCGCGCCCCACCGGTAGTCGCGGGCGACCGGCGCCCGGCCCTTGCGGCGCAGGTACTGGTCGGTGATGAGCACGGCGCCGATGGGCGGCACGAACACACCCAGCAGATTCAGCCAGTCCACGAAGTGGCCCCACACCCCGCTGAGCGCGAACAGCAGCCCGACGACGCCGAGCCCGAGCGCGAGCGGACGCATCCGGGCGGGGGTGAGCGCCGCCCAGCCGACGGCGCCGTTGTAGAGGCAGTGCGCGGCGACGGAGCCGAGGTTGACGAAGACGAACAGCACCGCGAGCGCGGTGAGCAGCGGGCCGTGCCCGGTCAGCAGCGGCAGGAAGCCGCCGCCGTCGGCCGCGGGATCGGCGGACCCGCCGATCGCCACGACGACGCCGCCGAGCGCGTAGGCGACGAAGTTGGCGAACGGGAAGGCGAACGCCGTGGCGGCCACCGCGCTGCGCCCGTTCCTGGACCAGCGGGTGAAGTCGGCGGTCATGGTGCCGGAGTCGGCGAACCCGGCGATGACGATGGCGACGGCACCGCCGAACCCGAGGGCGCCGCCCGTGCCCTGATAGGTGAGGGCGTCGGAGGCGGAGGTGTGGCCCGCGCCGTAGCCGATGGCGACCGTCGCGAGGACCACGAACAGGGGCGTGGCGACCGCGCCGACGAGCGCGAGGGCGCGGATCCCGGCGACGGTGAGCAGGGTGTAGACCGCGCAGCCAAGGAGGGCGCCCCACATCGGGGCCCAGCCGAGCGTGTCCTGGAGGGTCGTGCCGGTGAGGCCGACCTGGAAGCTGAACCAGCCGATGACGACGGTGGCGAGCAGCCCGGCCGCGGCGAGCCTGCCGCGGCGCCCGAAGGTGTCGGCGGCCTGGAGCGCGAAGTTCTCGCCGGTGCGGCCCGCGTAGTGGCTGAGGGCGCCGACGTAGCCGAACAGGACGAGGTTGCCGACGAGGATCGCGAGCAGGCCGTCGAGGAGGCCCAGGTTGTAGACGATCACGCCGCCGAATACGGCGTTGCCGAGGTTCATCGGGAACCCGAACCAGACGGCGGCGACGGCCGGCAGGCTCTTGCGGGTGGTGGGTGGAACGGGTGCGTGTTCGTACTCTTCTGCGCTGGCCATGTGCCCCTCCGAGGGGGTGCCGGGGACCGGTTGGTATACCGCAAACGCGAGTGAAGGTAGAAGCCGCTTGTTACGCGGGAGGGCGCCCCGGGTTTCCCCTGGCGCGCCCTGCGTTGCCGCGGTGTAAAGGATCAGCGCATGTCGGCAGGGCGCTCCGTGCCGTCGAACGGGAAGCGGCGCCGGAAGGTGTCGGCCGCGTCCTCCAGTGTCACGAACGAGACACCCTCGTGGCCGGAGACGTACTCGATGAAGCGCTCCAGCATCAGCAGGACGTTGGGGCGGCCCGAGACGTCCGGGTGCAGGGTGATCGGCAGGACGGCGTAGTCCAACTCCCGGTGCACCCAGTCGAACTGGTCGCGCCAGTCCTGCTCCAGGGCGCGCGGCGAGACGTAGCCGTGGCTGTTGTGGGCGTGCTTGTTGAACAGCATGGGCGGCAGGTCGTCGACGTACCAGTTGCCGCAGAACTCGACGAGGTCCACCTCGTGGCCGTGCACCAGCGGCTTCATCCAGTCCTCGGCCGCACCCGTGTAGTCGATCTTCGTCCAGGAGTCGCCGACGCGGGCGTAGAACGGGGTGAAGTCCCGGTAGTTCTGCGAATGGTCGTAGGAGAAGCCGTACTTGTGCAGCAGCGCGGCCGTCGACTCCGACATCTCCCACCAGGGCGCCACGTAGCCCTTGGGGCTCCGGCCCGTGAACTGCTCGATCAGCTCGACGGACTTGGCGAGGACGTCCTCCTCCTGCTGCGGCGACATCTCGATGGGGTTCTCGTGCGAGTAGCCGTGCGCGCCTATCTCGTGGCCGGCCTCCACGACCATCCGGGTCTGCTCGGGGAACGTCTCGATGGAGTGGCCGGGGATGAACCAGGAGGTGCGGATCCCGTAGCGCTCGAAGAGCTTGAGCAGGCGCGGGGTGCCGATCTCGCCGGCGAAGACGCCGCGCTGGATGTCGTTGGGGGAGTCCTGGCCCCCGTACGAGCCGAGCCAGCCGGCGACCGCGTCGACGTCGACCCCGAGGGCGATCTGGATGTCCTTGGCCATGGGTGAACTGCTCCTTGCTAGCGGGGGGTTCGTGCGGTGAGTTCGGCGGTGGCCGCCGCGAGCGCCTGCCGGTCGGCGTCCGTCCAGTCGCGCTCGCGCGTGCTGTGCACGGAGATCCAGCCGGTCAGCGCGTCACCGGCCTGGACGGGCGAGAGCATCTGGGCGCGCACGCCGTACACGTCCTTCAGCGCCTCTGGCGGGTGCGGCGCCTCGCGGAAGTGCGGCTGCACCAGTGCGCGGCGCTCGGCCTCCAGCCACTCGACGGTGTGCAGACGGCGCTGGTCGAGGGAGGCGTCGCGGCGGATGGAACGGATGCCGGGGGCCAGCGCCTCGCCCGCGGTGAGATCGACGTGCAGGTCGTGTCCGGGCAGGTCGACGCGGAACGTCGTGCGGTCGGCGCCGGTGGCCTTCAGGAGCCGCTCCAACGTGCGCTGGACGTCGGCGCGCAGGCTGCCGTCGCGCAGCAGCTGCCCGTGCCCGGACCACGAAGGGCGCGCCCCGGCGAGGTCGAGCGCCCGCCACAGCGTCGCGCTGACCGAGTCGAACACCGGGATTCCCAGGGCCCGTTCGAGGCGCTCGGCCTCCAAGGCGCCGTACACGTTCGTGCACACCACGGCGACGGCCTGCGCCCCGTCGGTGGCCGCCGCCTCGATCTGGCGGGCCACGTCGGCGGGCGGGATCCGGGCGAAGGCCTCGTTGTCGTGCTCCCCGAAGGGCTCCGCGAGCACGCACTCCAGGCCCCCCTTCGCGTACGTCGACACGATCGCGTCGGCGACGTCGCCGGTGTACGGCAGGGCGAGGCCGAGGCGGGTCACCCCGTAGGCGGCGCAGGCGTCGAGCAGCGCGAGGGTCGACGTGGTCGCAGGGATGCCGGTCTCGGCGGTGAGCGCGGCGGCAAGCGCCCGGTCCCGCTCGATGCCGAGCCAGGACCCCGACGTCCCGTTCCACACGAGGACGTCGACCTTGGCGTCGGCGAGCTGCCGGGCCGCGGCCAGCATCGGCTCGGGCGCGAACTGGGCGTCGCTGCCGGTGTCGAGCGCGATCCGGGTGACCGGCACCCGCGCGAAGTGCGCGGTGGCGAGCCCCGGAGCGCCCTGGAGGAGCCCGTACGTGACCGGTTCGAGGCAGGTGTTGGAGGACGGCGTGAGCATGCCCACGCGCAGCGGACGGTTCTCGCTCGACAGGCGGTTCTCGGTCGATGAGTCGCTCATCGGACGGCAAGCCTCCTTGAGTAGTCGATGACCAGGGACGCGGCGGTGAACAGCAGTGCCGCGCCGACGAAGTAGAGCAGCGCCCAGGTGTAGGAGCCGGTGCCGCCGACGATGAAGCCGACGGCGATGGGCGTGACGATCCCGGCGATGTTGCCGGACAGGTTCATGGCGGCGCCGACCACGCCCGCGTTGGCGCGACCGCCGAGCGTGGAGGGCAGCGCCCAGTACAGGCCCGCCCAGCGCAGGAAGAACAGCACGACGGAGAGCAGCGCGACCGCCGTCATCGCGTCGGGGACCAGGACGACGCCGAGCAGGCCTGCCGTCACGGCCGTGCCCGCGATGCCCATCAGGGTGCGCAGGACGGTGTTGGCGGCGGTGCCGCGCGAGCGCCAGTGGTCGGCGAGCCAGCCGCCGATCAGCTCGCCGACGAAGCCGGCGCCGAAGATGACGAGCGTGGACCAGCCGATGGACTTGATGTCGAAACCCTTCGTCTCGGACAGGTACAGCGGGCCCCAGGTGAGCAGCCCGTAGAAGACGCCGTTGAAGCCCATCCAGCCCAGGCACATGCCCCAGAACGAGCGGTACTTGACGTAGTCGCGCAGCTTCGCGCGCCGGTCCTCGCCCGGCGCCGCCGCGTCCTCGGCGGCGTGCTCCCGCTCGATGTACGCCGCCTCGGCCTCGTTCACGCCCGCGTGTTCGCGCGGGGTGTCGCGCAGGTACCGCAGGGCAAGCACGCCGACGGCCACGGTCACCGTGCCCGCGACGACGAAGCTGATCCGCCAGCTGCCCGTCCAGGCGATCAGACCGGAGATGGCGATGCCGCCGAGCGCGGAGCCGAGCGGGGCGCCGCCGTCCATGAGCACCGCGCCGCGCCCGCGCTCCTTCGCGGGCAGCCAGTGCGCGTTGAGCTTGCCGCCGGCCGGCATCACCGGGGCCTCGACCGCGCCGAGCGCGAGCCGGGCCGCGAGCAGCGAGCCGACGCCGGTGGCGGCCGCCGTGGCACCGGTCGCGAGACCCCAGCCGACGCAGGCGCCGCCGGCCATTCGGCGCGGCCCGAACCGGTCGATCAACCGGCCGCCGGGGATCTGCATCAGCGCGTACGTCCAGAAGAACGCGCTGAGGACGAAGCCGGTGACCTCCTTCGACAGGTGGAGGTCCTGGGTGATCAGAGGCAGCGCCACGGACACGGAGCCGCGGTCGATGTAGTTGAGCGTGACGATGCCGAGGAGGAGCAGGAACACCTTCCAGCGGGTGCGACTGGGTGAAGCGGACGGAGCGGAAGGGGACTTGGTGGTTCTCGCGCCCTCGGCGGTCGCGGCGGCGACCTGCGGCGGATTGGCTGACGGCATGGCAAACCCTCTGTTGACGGGACCTTCGAGGTCCACGGTCCGGACAGGTGGGCACGCTTGTGACGTGCAGTGCACGAGCTATGGCATACCAAAGAATGGGGATCGGACCGTCGTCCGTCAAGGCGTTGGTATACCGTGAGCGGCAATTGACGGGGAGGAAACATGGCACAGGCGGGGGCCGGCGAGGCGGGCTGGCTGCGCGACCAGGTCTGCGAGGGCATCAGGGACCGGATCATCTCCGGTCAACTGCGGCCGGGGGACCGCTTGTTGGAGCGGGAGGTCGCCGAGGGGTTCGGGGTGTCCCGGATCCCGGTGCGCGAGGCCATCAGGGTGCTGCTCAGCGAGGGCTTCCTGGAGGCGGCCTCGGCCCGCAAGATCGTCGTCAAGCAGCTCTCGTTCCAGGACGTGCTCGACCTCTTCGACCTGCGCGAGGCGCTTGAGGTGCTCGCCGTACGGCGCGCCACGGAGCGGGCGCAGAAGCCGCAGATCGCCGCGCTTGGACGGCTGTTGACCAGCGCGGAGCGGGCCACCCGCACCGGAAAACCGGCCCGCATCTCCCGCGCGAACACGGCCTTCCACCACCACATCGTGGAGATCGCGGGCAACACCCTGCTCGCCAGCACCCTCGAGCCCCTGGAAGGCCGCATGCGCTGGCTCTTCCAACAGGTCGACGACCCGCACGCGGTGTGGGAGGAACACCAGTCCCTGTACGAGGCCATCGCGGCCCACGACGCGGACCTGGCGGCGACCCGCGCCCTGAGCCACGTCCGCCACTACCGGGAGGTGGCGATGAGGGTGCTGTTCGGCGCGGAGGTGCCGGGCGGGCGGGAGGAGGCCAGCGGCGCCGGCCCGAACCCCTGACAAAAGTCATGGTCGGGACGTGGACCAGCTCACTGCCGCCGGGACGGGCCGCGCGCCGACCATGACGTGCATGGACACCTCGGCAGCACACACTCGTCAGGCCCTCCGCCCCGTCAAGCGGCTGGTCGCCTCGTATCTCGCGCTCAGCGCCGCGACCCTGGTGGCCGTGGTCCTGCTGCGCCACCACCCCGCCGTCGTCGACGACGCCGTGTGGGTGCGCACCGTGATCGTCGTCGCGAGCGCCCTGCTCACCTACCGCTTCGCCGCAGGTGCCGCGCGCGGCTCGATCGGCGCCTACCGGCGACTGCGCATCGTCACCGCCGTGATGACGGTGGCCATCGTCGTCATCGTGGTGCTGCCCGGGGTCTTCCCCGTCTGGCTGCGCGTCGAGCAGAGCGTGTGCGGACTGCTCCTGCTCGCCGTCGTCGTCGCCCTCAACGGCCGCGCGATCCGTTCCCTGTTCCAGCCCGCATGACGGCTCCGCAGGCCGAGCGCGGTGTTAGCGTGCCCGCCATGGAGACGCGGGGCACACCGGCGGTGAGCCGCGATCCGCAGCGCTGGTCCCACGGCTGGCGGCGGATCGGGCTCGCTGCGGGCATGCTCGCCTATCCGGCCATCGCCGCGGTCGGCGTCGCCCAGTACAGCACCGGCACAGGCCGCCTCGTCGGCCTCGGGCTCGTGGTCGCGTTCTGCGTCTGTTACGCCCTCGGGACGATCGACGCCGAGCGCGGCCAAGGGCGGCGCCGCACCCTGCCGTTCGTCGTCCTCACTGCCCTCTTCCTCGCTTCGCTGCCCTTCGCCCACGAGTTCGCGTTCTTCCTGTGCACCGTGATCGTCTCCTTCGCCGCGCTGCGCTGGCGCCGCCACGCCGCCGCCCTGATCTGCGCGGGCGCCTTCGCCGCCCTCCTCGTGCCGTGGGCCGTGCGGCCCTGGCACACCGGCCCGGCCTGGATGGAGGCCGTCGCCCTCGTCTTCACGGCGCTGACCGTGTACGCCTTCGGGGAGATCGCCACGTCCCACCGCGCGCTCGTCGAGGCCCGCGCCGAGGTCACCCGGCTCGCCCGGCAGGGTGAGCGGGACCGGATCGCCCGCGACCTGCACGACCTGCTCGGCCACTCGCTCACCGTCATCACCGTCAAGAGCGGCCTCGCCCGCAAGCTGGCCGCGGCCGACTCGGAGCGGGCCGTCGACGAGATCACTGAGGTCGAGCAGTTGTCCCGGCAGGCCCTCGCCGACGTACGGGCCGCGGTGTCCGGCTACCGCGAGGTCACGCTCGCCGGTGAACTCGCCCGCGGCCGCGAGCTCCTGCGCGCGTCCGCGATCACCGCGGATCTGCCCGCGACGACCGAGGCCGTCGACCCCGCCCACCAGGAACTCTTCGGCTGGGCCCTGCGCGAGGGCCTGACCAACGTCGTCCGCCATGCCCGCGCGAGCCACTGCGCGGTCTCCCTGACGCCGACGTCGATCGAGATCCACGACGACGGCCACGGCGCCACCGCCCCTGCGGGCAACGGCCTCACCGGCCTGCGCGAACGGGCCGCCGCCGCGGGCGCCACGGTGACGACGGGCCCGGCACGCCCGGGCGGCTGGTGCCTGCGGGTGACGGTGCACCCGGGACGACCTACCGACGACCCGCGCTCCGATGCCTGACGCACGGCCGGGCACCTCGGAGCGGCCCGCTGCGACGGGGGCTCACCGCGACGCCCCAATGACAAAGCCCCCGCCAGCGAGCCTCCCGACATGGCGAAGGCCCGACATGGCGAAGGCCCGCCCCGCGAAGGCCCGCCCCGCGACGGCCCGTCATGGCGAAGGCCTGCCCGCACGACAGCCCGGCCCGGTGACAGCCCGCCCCGGTGACGGCCCGCCCCCGTCACGGCCCGCCCCCGCGACAGAAGGACCCCGCATGACGACCGCCCCGATCAGGCTGCTGCTCGCCGACGACCAGGACCTGATCCGCGGCGCCCTGTCCGCGCTGCTCGACCTGGAGGAGGACTTCGAGGTCGTCGCGGCTGTCGACAGCGGCGACAAGGTGCTCGCCGCGGCGCGCGCCCACCGGCCCCACGTCGCCCTGCTCGACATCGAGATGCCGGGCACGGACGGGATCACCGCGGCGGCGCAGCTGCGGGACGGGCTGCCCGAGTGCCGCGTCGTCATCCTTACGACCTTCGGCCGTGCTGGCTATCTGCGCCGCGCGATGGCCGCGGGCGCGGTCGGCTTCGTCGTCAAGGACGCACCGCCGGAGGCCCTCGCGGACGCGGTCCGCCGCGTGCTGCGCGGCGAACGCGTCGTCGACCCGGAGCTCGCCGCGGCCACTCTGGCGGCGGGCGACTCCCCGCTGACCGCGCGCGAACGCGACGTCCTGGAGGCGGCCCGTGCGGGCGGCGCGGTCGCCGACATCGCGGCGGCCCTGCACCTGTCGGAGGGCACCGTGCGCAACTACCTCTCCTCGGTCATCGCCAAGACCGGTACCCGCAACCGCATGGAGGCCCTGCGCACGGCCGACGAACGCGGCTGGCTCTAGCGCACGGGCCACGACAAGCCCTAGGCCATCTGCCGCCGCACCAACTCGTGCAACCGCCCACCCGTATCCGCCAACAACTCCGCAGGCGACCCCTGCTGAACGACCCGCCCCGCCGACATCACGACCACCCGATCCGCGTCCATGACCGTCGACAACCGATGCGCGATGACGACCCGCGACGCCCGGAGGGCCTTCGTGCTGTCGATCACGATCCGCTGCGTCTCATTGTCCAGCGCACTCGTCGCCTCGTCGAAGAACAGAATGCGCGGCCGCCGGATCAGCGCCTGCGCGATCATCAGACGCTGACGCTGACCACCGGAGACCGCGCCGCCGCCCGAGATCATCGTGTGCAGCCCCATCGGCATCCGCTTGATGTCCTCGGCGAGGCCCGCCATCTCGGCCGCCGCCATCGCCTCCTCCTGCGTGAAGGACTCGGCGCCGCAGATGCAGTCGAGGATCGACCCGCTCAGCGGCTGGGCGTTCTGCAGGACGACCCCGCACTGGCGCCGCACGGCCGCCTGGTCGAGCGCCGACAGGTCCTGGCCGTCGTACAGGACGCTGCCGTGGGCCGGGACGTCGAATCCGATCAGCAGGCGCAGGAGCGTGGATTTGCCGCAGCCGCTCTCGCCGACCACCGCCACGAACTCCCCGGGCTCGATCCGCAGGTTCACGTCGTCGAGAACCAGCGGTCCGTCGTCGGTGTAGCGGAAGGAGACGCCGCGGGCCTCCAGGGCGCCGGTCAGCTCACCCGGCTGCGTCGCCGCCTCGCGGACCTCGGGCTTCTCGTCGAGCACCGGCTTGATCTGCTCGAACATGGGCAGCACCGCGGCCGCCGAGATCAGCGCGCCGGTCAGCTGCGTCACCGACGTCAGAAGCATCGTCACCGACGTGTTGAAGGTGAGGAACGACGCCGCCGACATGCTGCCGCGGGCCGGACCCGCGAGCAGCATGAACATCACGAGCGAACACAGCGGCAGATAGACCGAGTTGAGGACCGACGTCGCGTTCTTGATGCGGCCCGCCCTGCGTTGCAGCTCCCGGGTGCGCGCGAACTCCTTCGCCCACGCCGCGTACGCGAAGCTCTCCGCGCCCGCGACGCGCAGCTTCGGCAGCCCGCGCAGCGTCTGGAACGCCTGGTTGTTGAGCTTGTTGCCGAGCTTGACCAGGCGGCGCTGCCAGCGCAGTTCGAGCAGCCCGAGGGTGAGGAAGATCGCCGCGACGAGGACCAGCATGCCGAGCGCCGCCATCGCCAGCGGGACGCTGTAGAGCAGCAGCATCACGAGGTTCATCGCGCCGACCGTCGTTGACTGCACGACGATCGGTCCGACGCCCGAGAGCAGGCGCCTGATGGAACTGATGCCCATCGCCGCGCTCGCCAGCTCGCCCGTCGAACGGGAGGCGAAGAAGCGGGTCGGTAGCCGCAGCAGCCGGTCCCAGACCGCCGGTTGGAGGACGCTCTCCACTCTGCCCTCGATGCGCAGCACCGTGAGGTTCTGCAGCAGCATGAACGCCGCCGTCACGACGCTGGTGACCACCACCGCCAACGACACCTGCGTGATGAGGCTCGTCTGCGCGTTGGGGACGAAGGTGCCGAGGACCTGGCCGGTCGCGACGGGGACGAGCGCGCCGAGGCCCACCGTGACCAGGCCAGCCAGCAGCAGCCTGCGGATGTCCGTCGTCATCGACTGCATGCTGAAGCGCATCAGCCCGAGCGGCGTCAGACCGCCGTCGGGGAGCGGGCGGTACAGCATGATCGCCCGCTCTTCGAAGTCCTCCGCGTTGTCCTCGTCGACCCGCACCCGCCGGTCGCCCGCCGGGTTCACGGTCTCGTAGCCGCCGCGCCGGTACAGCAGCGCGACCGGGGCGCCGGACGAGACCCGGTAGCCGACCAGCGGGCCCGCGTCGCGGCGCCACCAGTCGCCGGCGAGGCGCACCGGGCGGGTACGAAGCCGGGAGGCCGTGGCGAGTTGTTCGACCGGGTCGAGGCGGTCGCTGACCGCGCCCACGTGGTCGGGGTCGACGAGCCGGATGCCGGCCGCGTCCGCGACGATCTTGCAGGCGGCGTACGTGGCGTCGGCGCCCGCGTCGGCGGAGCGCACCCGGCCGCGCTTGGTGCCCATGGACGCGAGCAGCGTGCGGTCGGCCTGCTCGCGGACGGCCTCGCCCGCACGGATACCGGCCGCCGCGCGGTCCTCGTGGGCGCTCTCGAGCTGCTCGATCCAGCGGTCGAGCGTGGAAAGGAGCCGCCACTGCTGGTTTACCATGCGCTGCCACAGGCCTGTGTCGACCAGCAGATCGGCCGCCGCGTCCGCCGCGTAGGCGGACCCGTACTGCACGCTGCCGGGCGCCAGTTGGGGCCACAGTACGTCGTCGTCGGTGACGAGGGAGTCGCCCTGCACGTCGTGCGCGCCGACCGTGCGCCCGTCGAGCGGCGCCTCGAAAAGGATTTTCTGCCCGCGGCCGACGCCGAGCGCGAAGGCCTCCTCAAGGAGGCTCCAGCCGTACGAGCCGTCGTAGGCGGGCGGCGCGTACGGAAGCTCGCGCAGCGGGATGCGGCGCACCTGGCAGCCGCTGAGCGGCCGCCCCACGAGGGTGTGCTGGGTGCCCTCGACCGGGCCGAGCAGCAGCGTGCCCGGCTCCAGGCGGCCGAGGAAGTGCCAGTGGCCCTGGCTCTGCACGTCGACGGCGAACAGGTCGAGCGCGCCGCCCGCGACGAGCCACAGCACGTGCGGGCCCTCCAGCGGCAGGCTGCGCAGGTCGGTGCAGTCGACGGGGGCGCCGAGGCCGCCGAAGGCCGCCACGACTTGGTCGGAGGAGGTGAACTCCGCTTGCAGGTCGGTCATGTCAGTGCTCCTTGACCAGGTCCGCGTACGGCCCGCCGGCCCGCACCAGGTGCTCGTGGCGGCCGCGCTCGACGACCTGGCCGTGGTCGAGGACCACGATCTCGTCGCTGTCGCGCACGGTACTGAGACGGTGCGCGATCACGACGCAGGCGCAACCGCGTCGCCGGATGTTGTCCATGACCGTCTGCTCGGTCTCGGCGTCGAGGGCGCTGGTCACCTCGTCGAGCACGAGGATCGACGGGCGCCGTACCAGTGCCCGTGCGATCTCCAGGCGCTGGCGCTGGCCGCCGGAGAAGTTCCTGCCGTCCTGCTCGACCCGGCCGCGCACACCACCGGGGCGGCGCGCCACCACGTCGTACAGGCAGGCGTCGCGCAGCGCCTCCTCCACGGCCTCGTCGGAGATCGACGGGTCCCACAGCGCGACGTTGTCGCGGACCGTGCCCTCGAAGAGGAACACGTCCTGGTCGACGAAGGAGACGGAGGCCGCGAGCGCACCGCGCGGGATGTCGTCCAGGCGCCGGTCGTCGATGCGGATGACGCCCTCCCACGGCGCGTACAGGCCGGAGATCAGGCGGGAGACCGTGGACTTGCCGCTGCCGGAGCCGCCGACGAGCGCGACCTGCTGACCGGGTCCCACGGTCAGCGAGAAGCCGGACAGGAGCGGCTTGTCGAGCGGGCTGTAGCCGAACGTGATGCCGTCCAGCTCGATGTGCCCGCGCAGCCGGCGGGTGCTCTGCACCTGCTCGGGGCGCGCGTACAGCTGGTCGACGGGGAAGTTCTCCACGTCCTTCAGGCGGGCCACGTCGGCGGCGAAGTCCTGGATGCGGCCCGCGACACCGTTGAGGCGGGTCAGCGGCGCGGTGAAGCGGGTCACGAGCGCCTGAAAGGCGACAAGGAGACCCACCGACAAATGCCCCTCGACCGCCCGCATGCCTCCGATCCACAGGATGAGCGCGCTGTTGAGGGTCGCGAGGGTGGGCGCGACGACGCCGAGCCACGCGCTCGGCACCCCCAGCTTCTGCTGCTCCTCCAGGGTCGTCGCGTGCTGGCCCGCCCACCGCCGGAAGTAGCCGTTCTCGCCGCCGGTCGCCTTCATCGTCTCGATGAGCTGCAGGCCCGTGTACGAGGTGTTGGTCAGCCGCGCCGTGTCCGCGCGCAGCTTCTGCGTACCCGTCGCCCGCAGCCGTACGACCACGCGCATCGCCACGACGTTCAGCAGCGCGATCCCGACGCCGACCGCCGTGAGCTGCGGGTCGTAGGAGTACAGCAGCACCGCGTACAGCAGCACCACGATCCCGTCGACGCCCGCCGACGTCAGGTCGCGGGCCAGGGTCTCGGCGACCGCGTCGTTCGACTGGAGGCGCTGCACCAGGTCGGCCGGGCTGCGCTGCGAGAAGAACGTGACGGGCAGGCGCAGCAGATGCCCGAAGAAGCGGGCGCTGCTCAGCGTCGAGGAGATGATGCGGCCGCGCAGCAGGTTCGCCTGTTGCAGCCAGGTCAGGAGGGCGGTCAGCGCCACCATGGCGCCCATCGACGCGAACAGCGCGCCGAGCAGCGAGGTCTGGTCGCCGATGAGGAACAGGTCGATGTACGTCTTGCTGAGCGCGGGCACCGCCGCGCCCACGCCGACGAGCAGCAGGCTCGCGAGCAGCGCGACGAGCATCGTGCCGGTGGTGCCGCGCAGGCGTGCGGGCAGGGCCGTCATGATGCCCGGCTTGCGGCCTCCCGTGCGGAAGTCGTCGCCCGGCTCCAGGACGAGGACAACACCCGTGAAGCTCGTGTCGAAGTCCTCCATCGGCACGAAGCGGCGGCCCTTGTCGGGGTCGTTGATGGACACGCCGCGCCGCCCGAAGCGCCGCGTCATCCCCTCGTAGACGACGTAGTGGTTGAACTCCCAGAACAGGATCGCCGGGCCCTGCACCTCGGCGAGCGCGGTCGGCTCCATCTGCATGCCCTTGGCGGTCATGCCGTAACTGCGGGCCGCCTTGAGCAGGTTGGAGGCGCGCGAGCCGTCCCGCGAGACGCCGCACGCGATGCGCAGCTCCTCCAGCGGGATGTGCCGGCCGTGGTGCGCCAGGATCATCGCGAGCGCCGCGGCGCCGCACTCGACGGCCTCCATCTGGAGGACCGTGGGCGTGCGCACCTTCTTGCGGCGCTTGGCCGGCGGGGGAGCGGGGCGCGCGCGGCGGCGGTCCGGGCGGTGTCCCGCGGGCGGCAGGGAGGTCGTGGTCACGGCTTCAGCCAATCCATCGGACGCTGATCGGCGAGGTGCACGGAGCCGGAGGCGAGGGTCATGGAGGCGAGCGGATAGGGCGGCCCGCCGTCGGAGGACCAGGCGTACCCGGACTTGGTGTCCGCCTCCTTGAGCCGCACCAGGACCGGGACCCGGGCCCCGCCCTTCGTGAACTCGCCCGCCAGCGTGCTGTCCCCGATGAAGTCGGTGACCTGCCGCTTCGTCTCGGCGGCGCGGCCGACGGCCTTGACCGTCCCGCGCAGCACGCCGTACTGCTGCGCCTGCGGCACGTTCAGGTCGACGTCGGCGCCCGCGTCCACGTTGCCCGCGCTGGTGGCGGGCACGTACAGCATCGCGAGCAGCGGATCGTGCGCCGAGCCGGTCTTCTCCACCGTCGCCACGTCGGAGCCGGTCGTGACGACCGAGCCGATCCGCGCGACGAGCGCCGTGACCCGGCCGGCGTCGATGGCCCGCACGGCGCGGTTGCCCTGCGCGGTCTGCACCTTGAGGAGCGGCGCGCCCGCGCGCACCCGCTGGCCCTCCTTCACGTACAGGCCGGTGACCTGCCCGGTGACGGGGGTCTGCAGGACATAGCTGCCCTGCGCGTACGTGAGGATGCCGTTCGCCTTGAGCGTCGACGACACCGAACCGGTGACGGCCCAGACGCCGGCGGCGACCATCACGACGACGGTGACGGCGAGTACGAGCAGACCCTGCGGCCGCGCGAGGCGCACCGGCAGGTCGAGCTCCTCCGGCGACTGCAGTTTGGACAGGGCCTGTTGGCGGAACTGCACGGAGACTTTCCCTTACCTAGCTTCCATGCCGGGCGGGACTGAGAATTCCCGGACCCGGAC
The DNA here is from genome assembly GCF_044453445.1 of Streptomyces sp. NPDC051684. Taxonomy (NCBI): domain Bacteria; kingdom Bacillati; phylum Actinomycetota; class Actinomycetes; order Kitasatosporales; family Streptomycetaceae; genus Streptomyces; species Streptomyces sp. NPDC051684. Next base: position 173,340 of record NZ_JBITCS010000012.1, read on the forward strand.
GCCCCGAAAGCCCCGGGACACGGAGTCCCGAGGCTTGGGGTGCGCCACCCGTCAGGAGGTGGCGCGGCGATCCCGTGGGATCGAATCCGACTCAGAGGCCGGCCGTCACGCCGCCGACGAGGCCGGTCACGGCGCCGGTGTTGACGCCGGTGAGGCCCTCGACCGTGTTGGTCACGGAGGAGACGGTGCCCGAAACCGGGGCGATGCCGTCAACGGTGCCCTGAACCTGGCCGACGAGGCCGCCGACGAGGCCGCCGGAGACGTTGTCGAGGTCGGCGTCCGAGATCTCAACGGTCTCAATGTGGTTGCTCATAATGAGCCGCCCTTCTTGGGTATGTCCGGGTACTTCGAAATTCGCGGGGCGCGCTGGAAATCGGTGGCTGCGAATCCCTGCGGCCGTCATGCGATGCGGAGGATCAAAGCATGTTGACGCGTCGCACAGCTAATCGGACCGCGTCCATTCATAGGGGATCCGCGAGCCCAATTACCTTCATGTGCCGGGGTGTTCACAGCCGGGCGGCATGTCCTTCACATTCTTCACGGAGAGGATTGTGAACGCCCTGTGTCCCCCAGTAACAAAGAGGACAGTCGCGCATCAACGGCGCGCGGTGCTTGTATGAGGCAATGTTTTCTTGCGAAGCACCGTGACTGCCCTGCGCATTCGGTGTGCAGGTTTCTGGCACGCGACCGCGGCGGCGGTCAGGACGGCCGGCGGCACGAATCCCCACGGCGCGGCGGCCTCCCGCAGGGCAACGGCGCAGGCCGCGCCGCCGACCACGGCCAACAACCGGCCGATCACCCACAGTTGCTCCCGGCGCCGCCCGGACCCGTCGACGGCCCCGGTCACCAGCGTCGTCAACGTCCCCGTGAAATAGGTGGTGGGCGCGCCCCCGGCCCCCGCCGCGACCATCGCCGCGGACTGCCCGCCCATCGCGAGCGCGGCCGTCACGAGCAGCACGGTCCGCCACACCCCGGCCGGGTCCCCGCCGAGCAGCCCGCCCGCCACCGCGAGGAGGCAGAGCAGCCCGCACTGCGCCGCGAGACACACCACGACACGGCCCGGCCACAACTCGGTGCGGTCCGTACGGACCTTCCGGCACACCAGGGCGGTCAGCGCGGCCCCCACCGCGTACCCGCCGAGCGCGAACAGCGGACCGGCCACCTCGGGCCCGGAGCCCTGCCCCGCCGAGATGCCGAGCAGTACCAGGTTGCCGGTCATGACGCCCGCGAACGTCTCGCCGAGGGCCGTGAACGCGAGCGCGTCCACGGCCCCGGACGCGGCGGCGAGCAGGACGAGCGAGACATGGGGGCGTGTGTCCATGTCCGAGACGGTAGGCGCGCGACCCCCGTCCGAAACGCTCAGGCGTCGGCGCGTCGGGAGGGCTCGTGCGCTGGGGTGGGCCAGGGCCTGTCGTCAAGCTCCCGGCTGCGTCGCGGCCGGGTCGGGCCCGAGGTCCAGCGGCGCGAAGTCCACGCCCTCCCACAGGAGCCGCGAGACCTCCTCCGGGTACGACGCCGTGCGCGACGGCGCGTCGAGGACCCGCGTCGCGCGCCCGTCCGCGGTGAACGGTGCCCACCCGGGCCCCTCGCCCGCCGCGAACGCGGTCCAGGCCGTGCCCATCTCCTCGGACAGCGCCCGGGCCGCGGGCGGCACCTCGGCGCCGAGGAAAAGACCGGCGAAGTCGGAGTCGAGCGTCCCGAAGACGAGCGGCACGTCCAGGGCGTGGCAGGCCCCCATCGAGCCGCCCGCACCGGGCGCCTGCCAGTACAGCTCGTACGCGTACGAGGTCCCGCCGCCCGCCGTGTGGGCCTCGGCCAGGCGCAGCGTCGGCATCCGGAACAGCCAGTCGGACAGCACCAGTTCATGGAGGTCGGTCGGGCCCGCGGACGGGTACGCGACCCGGTAGCGGGCCTCGGCGTCCGGGCCGGGGCCGAACCGCCGCAGCGCCTCGGCCGCTTCCTCCTCGGTCGTCTTCCCGTACCGGCCCGCCATGATGGTGAACAGCCGGTACTCGTCCCGGTTGTGCCCGGTGAGCAGTTCGACGTCGCGCGCGGCGCCGCCCGCGAGCGCCTCCCACGGGGTGGCGGGCAGCACCTCGCCGTCGACCACCGGACCGAACGGGGTGGCGGTGTGGGCGACACGGCCCCATCGGTCCGCGTACGCGGGCAGCGCGCGGATCAGGTCGTCGGTGGCGTCGCGCAGCGACTTCGGCGCGTACGCGGCGACTTGAGCGGCACCCGCGCCCGGCGCCCCGAGCCGCTCCGCGATCCGCGCGCCGATGTCGCGCGCGAGATCGAGCGAGAAGTACGTGCCCGGCACGCTCTGCGCCACTGCGCGCCGGAACAGGCCCGCCGCCGACGGCATCGCGAGCAGCGCCGCCACCGATCCCGCGCCCGCGGACTCCCCGAACACGGTGACCCGGTCCGGATCGCCGCCGAACGCCGCGATGTTCTCCCGCACCCAGCGCAGCGCCGCCACCTGGTCGAGCAGCCCGCGGTTGGCGGGCGCGTCGTCGAAGACACCGAAGCCCTCTGCCCCGACCCGGTAGTTGAGGGTCACGACGACCGCGCCGCGGGCGGCGAGCGCGGAGCCGTCGTAGTGCGGCCCGTCCGTGGAGCCGGTGACGTACGCCCCTCCGTAGATGTAGACCAGCACCGGGAGGCGGGCGGCGCCGACGTCCGGGGACCACACATTGACGGTCAGCCAGTCCTCGCCCTCGGCGGCGATGCGGCCCGTGAGTCCGCCCACGAGGGACTGCGGGGGCGGCGGCCCGAAGGCGAACGCGTCGCGCACCCCGTCCCATGTCGCCGCCGGCTCTGGCGCCGCCAAGTGCAGGGATCCGGCCGGGGGTTGGGCGTAGGGGATGCCGCGGAAGACGCTCAGCGCTCCCTGCGTGAGCCCGCGGACCCGGCCCGATGCGGTGCGTATCGGCGCGGTCGGGGTGGCGTCGGTCATGCGTGTCCTCCCTGGTGGCTCGCCTGGTGCCGACCGGGTGTCGAAGCGCTTCGACGGACTTCTGGACAGGCACCCTGCGCAAATCATAGGGTCGACATGCCGAACGACGGGCGGCTCGCGCCCACCCCTCGGCCCGGCATCAGGAGAACGACATGGTCACGCTCGCAGAGGTCGCCCAGCACGCCGGAGTCTCCGCCAGTACCGTGAGCTATGTCCTCAGCGGCAAGCGGTCCATCTCGGCAGCCACCCGCGAGCGCGTCGAGACGAGCGTGCGCACGCTCGGCTACCACCCCAACGCCGGGGCCCGCGCCCTCGCCAGCAGCAAGTCCAACATCATCGCCCTGATGGTGCCGCTGCGCACCGACATGTACGTACCCGTGATCATGGAGATCGCGACGGCGGTCGCCACCGCCGCACGCGCCCACGGCTACGACATCCTGCTGCTCACCGGCGAGGAGGGCGCCCAGGCCGTGCGCCGCATCGAGGGCAGCGCGCTGGCGGACGCCGTGATCGTCATGGACGTCGAACTGGACGACGAGCGGCTGCCGCTGCTGCGCACGGCGAGCCGCCCCGCCGTCCTCATCGGTCTGCCCGCCGACACCACCGGACTCGACTGCGTGGACCTGGACTTCGCCGCCGCGGGCGCCCTGTGCGCCGAGCACCTCGCGGGCCTCGGGCACCGCGAGATCGCCGTCATCGGCGAGGCCGCCGCCGTCTACGAGCGCCGCACCGGCTTCGCCGAGCGCACCCTCACGGGCCTGCGCGAGCGCAGCGCCGAACTCGGCCTGCGGCTGCTGCACCGCCCCTGCGAGGGCAGCTACGCCTCCGTCTCGGCGACGCTGTCGCGGATCTTCGACGAGCGCCCCGGCACCAGCGCGTTCATCGTGCAGAACGAGGCCGCAACCGACCCGCTGCTCGCCCTGCTGCGCCAGTCGGGGCGGGCCGTCCCCGAGGACGTGTCGGTCGTCGCGGTCTGCCCCGAGCAGGTCGCCCGGCACGCGTCGGTGCCGCTCACCTCGGTCGCCGTGCCCGCGCAGGAGATGGGGCGGCGTGCGGTGGAGCGGGTCGTCGCGCGGATCGAGGGCCGTGGCACGGGCGAGGAAGTGGTGCTGATCGACCCGGAGTTGACTGTCCGGGAGAGCGCCGCGCAGGCACCGCCCGCTGCATAGGATCGCCACATCCGGTCCCGAAGCGTCACAAGACGCGGCAGAAAGCGAGCGTGCCCGTGCACCCGACGTACGTCCTCGTCCATGGAGCGTTCGCCAACTCCTTCTCGTTCGCGCCGCTCCAGGCGGAACTGGGCCTGCTCGGGCACCGCTCGGCCGCCGTCGACCTGCCGGGGCACGGATTCAAGGCGACGTACCCCGCCGGGTACCAGACCCCGCAGGACCTGGAGGGGCTCGCCTCGACACCCGGCGCCATCAAGGGAGTCACCCTCGCCGACAACGCCGAGCACGTGATCGGCGTCCTGGAGCGGGCCAAGGAGAACGGGCCCGTCGTGCTCGTCTCGCACAGCCGCGGCGGCGTCACGGCCACGGCCGCGGCCAATCGCCGCCCCGACCTGATCGACCACATCGTCTACGTCGGGTCCTGGTGCCCCGTCGACCTGAGCGTGGGCGACTACCACGCCGAACCGGAGATGGCCTCGGTCGACATCGCCGCGCTCGGCCTCGCGATGGCGGGCGACCCGGTCGAACTCGGGCTGCTGCGCGTCAACTTCCGCACCGCCGACGAGAAGGCGCTCGACGCGTTCAGGTCGGCCTTCTTCGCCGACGGCACCGACGACGAGTTCCGCACGTTCCTGAACACCTTCCAGCCGGACGAGAACCTCGACGTCGGCGCCGCGGACGACCGGGCGCGGGCGGACACCTGGGGCCGCATCCCAAAGACGTACGTCCGCCTCGCGCGCGACGCGAGCCTGCCGCCCGCCCTCCAGGACCGGCTGATCCGCGAGGGCGACGCGCTGACCCCGGACAACCCCTTCCGCGTCCGCACCCTCGACAGCTCGCACCTGAAGTGGCTGGTCGACCCCGCGCCGGCGGCCCGGGTCCTGGCGGAGATCGCCGAACTCCTCTGACCGCCCGGGGCATGGGGCGGGGGTGACACCACATCCCAGACGTGAGTAAGGTGAGCCTTACCTCAGTTTGGAGTGGAGATGGTCAACCCAGTGGCGCACCAGGAGCTCACCCCCGCCGAGCGGGCGCGGACGATCCTCGCCGCGGCCGACACCCTGACCCTGACCCTGACCACCGCGACCGAGGCCCGGCTGCGGCTCGACTGCGTGGGGCTCTACGCCGTGGACGCCGCGTCCCGGCTGGTCCTGCTCGACCCCGCCGACCCGCGGCTGACCGAGGCGCTCGCCACGGCGCCGCACTCGGGCCTCGCCGCGTACGCGGAGTTCACCGATGTCGCCCCCGTCGTCGTACGCGACCGGGTGCGCGCCCGCCTCGCCTTCAGCGGACGCCTCGGGAACGCGGGGCCCGACACCCTGGTGTTCCGCCCGGCGCGCGCCGCGTTCGCCGAGGACGACACGGTGCGCGTGCTCGACATGACGGAACTCTCCGCGGCGGCGCCCGACCCGCTGGCCGGGGTCGAGGCGGAACTGCTCTCGCACCTCGACACGGGCCACGCGGACCTGCTCGTCCAACTCATCGAGCTCGTCGGGGACCTGGACCTGTCCGACGTGGCGGACATCCGGCCCGTACGCCTCGACCGCAGGGGCCTCGTGCTGCGCCTCGAACGCGCCGCCCAGGAACACGAGGACGTACGCATCGCCTTCCACACCCACGCGGTCGGCCCCCACGAGGTGGGCCACCGCATCCAGGAACTCCTCGACGTCGCGGCCGCCCGCGCGCACCGCTGAACGGAGGCATCATGCAGCGCGGCAACCTCACCGCCACCCGCGTCAAGCCCGAATCGGCGCGACCCCTGCGCCTGCACGTGCTGCGCAGCGAACGGCTCTCGCCGCACTTCGCACGGGTCACCCTCGGCGGCGACGACATCGCCGACTTCCGGCCGATGGGCTACGACCAGTGGTTCCGCCTCTTCCTCCCGGCGGGGCCCGACGCGGACGCCTCGCTGGGCCGGGTCCCGGACCGGCTGACCACGGTCAGCTACCTGAAACTCCTCGGCGGCCCCAAGGAGACCCGCCCCGTGCTGCGCAACTACACGGTCAGCGCCCACCGCGCCGAAGGCCCCCAAGGCCCGGAACTGGACGTCGACTTCGTGCTCCACGGACACGGTGACGACGGTGCGGCCGGCCCCGCCGCGACCTGGGCGGAACACTGCGGACCCGGCGACCCGGTCGTCCTCTTCGACGAGGGAACCGGCTTCAACCTTCCCGAAGGCGTCCGCCACGTCGCCCTCGCCGCCGAGGAGTCGGGCCTGCCCGCACTCGCCGGTGTCCTCGCCTCGCTGCCCGGAGACACCACGGGCTGGGCCGTCGCCGAAGTGCCGACCTCCGAGGACCGCAGGAAACTCACGGCCCCGCCCGGCATCGAGGTCGTGTGGGTCGACCGGGGCGGCCGGGAGTCGCCCGTGCCCGGCGCGGCCGCACTGGAGCGTGCCGGCCAACTGTCGCTCCCCGACGGCCCGTTGTACGGCTGGGCGGTCGGAGAGTCGGGTCTCGCCACCGGGCTGCGCCGGCACTGGGTGGCTCAGGGTGTGCCGAAGGAGCGCATCATGTTCTGCGGCTACTGGAAACGCTGAGCGCTTGCGCCTGCCTGGCGCGCCGCAGCTCCTCCACGGCCACCGGGACCGGAGCCGGCTGCACGCCGAACGCGCCGAGGTGCCGGTACGCGTCGCGCAGCGCCAGATAGGCGGCGGCGGGCAGCACCCGGCGCAGTACGGGAACCGCCGCCTTCGCGACGCCGTGCAGGGGGTGTCGGGACGCGGGTGCGGCGGCGGTCCGCGCCCGCTCGGCCGGCACGGGCTTCGCGGCGCTCGGCACGGAGAGCTTCACCCCGGAAAGGCGCGGCGAGCTGAGCCAGCCGCCCACGTTCAGGCGCAGACACACGTGCCAGGCGCCGGGGTCCAGCGGTCCTGAGATCTCGTCGACGCCGGCGGGGTCGATGGTGCACTCCGTCGTCCAGTGCATCTCCCACAGCTCGGGGTCCGCCTCGTGCGGCGTGGGATGCAGCGTGGACGTCCCGGTGGTCACGACGAGCTGGGTGCCGCCCGCCTTGTGGTGCACGAGACCCTGCGCCTTGGCCTTCTTCAGCGGCCGGGTGAAGTCGAGCACGGGGTCGAGCCCCGTCAGAACGTCGAGGGGAGCCGGGGGCTGCCAGGTCCACCGCACCCGCTTCTGCCCGGACGGTGCGCCGTGCACCGTGCGGCGGAACAGCAACGGAGTGCTCTCGCCCGTCTCCGGGTCGGTCCGCACCAGCGCCGTGCGCGTACGCACGTGCAGTGCCCCGTCGCGCCAGTCCGCCGCCTCGATCGCCGGGCGGTGCCCGACCTGGCTCTCGTACCGGGCGTAGGCATGGATGCCCTCGTGATCGCCGGACCGGCACAGCCGGGAGAGCACGCGAAGGCGCTCCGGCAGATGGCGGTCGACGGCGGCGGGCAGCTCGCCGGCGAGATCGATGACCTCCTGCCGCCAGGCCGCGCGACGCTCCTCGTCCTGCCCGAGGAAGCCCTTGCCCGTGAGCCGCTTCAGCGCCTTGCTGCCGTACCAGTTGGCGGTGAACCGGTGGCGCAGCTCGTCGTCCGACACCTGGGTGTCCGGGGCGTGCAGCAGCGCGATGATGCGCCGCACCGAGCCGATGTAGGGGGCGGGCTCGATGGGGGTGTAGCTGATGTTGTGCTTGCCGCTGCGGTGCCGCACCCAGTGGTAGGTCGTGTAGTCCGGCACCGTGCTGACCTGCTTGGCCAGCAGATAGGCCCGCAGCGTGAACAGATGGTCCTCGAGCCGTACCCGGCCCTCCTCGAAGCGCAGGTCGTGGTCGAGGAGGAACTGCCGGCGGAACAGCTTGTGGACGGTCATGCTCCCCAGCAGCACCGGGTTCTCGCGCACCGACCCCCGCTCCAGCGGCCTGGCGAACGGGGCCCGCGGGGCGCCGCGCCCGTGGCCCGCCATCCGCCCGATCACGATGTCCGCGTCGGTCTCCTTGGCGCGCGCGTAGAGCCGCTCCAGCGCCTGCGGGGCGAGCCAGTCGTCGTCGTCGACGAAGTGCACGTACTCGCCGCGCGCGCGGGCGACGCCGGTGTTGCGGGGGCGGCCGGGCCAGCCCGAGTTGGTCATCGGGACGACCGTCATGTTGTCCTCGTCGGCCAATTCCCTTTCCAGGAATGCGACGGTGTCGTCGGTGGATCCGTCGTCGACGTAGAGAACTTCGAAGTCCGTGCGGGGCATGGACTGTTTCCGCAGTGCGGTGAGGCCCACCATGACGTCTTCGCCAGTGTTGTGGGTCGGAATGATAACCGTGACTTTTACGGGGGTCATGTAGGTGTGTCAATCCGTGCGCTCGGACCAGTTCCGAGGAGAGGGCTCGTAACCTAGCAGCGTTTACATCCTTCACAGGAAACGCATCTTCCATGGTCACCCCGCGATATGAATATCGCACGGAGTATGCCGGGTCACTGTTTTGAGTGACGTGGGCCGGGCCCTGCCGGGGTTCTCATTCATCTCTGCGACGGTGTCGGCCATGGCTTCTCTGTACCGGACACTGCTGAACGGCCTCGCTCGGACCGGGGCCCAGATCATCGACCTCGCCCCCGGGGCGGCGGTCCTTGTGCACCGGCGGCACGGGAAGTGGACCAGCACCGACTTCGGCGGCGGCGTCCATCTCGTCGTGGACCAGCGGAAGTCGGGGATGCCGGAGCGGGATTTCCAGAAGGCGGCGTCCGACTATCTGTGCAGCCGCCACGTCGCCGAGATGCTCGACTACTACGGGGTGAACTGCGTATTCGACGTGGGCGCGAACGTCGGACAGTACGGAAACCGCCTGAGGCAGTTCGGATACAAAGGCCGCATTGTATCCTTCGAGCCCGTCCCGCGCTTCCTGGAGAAGCTCCAGAAGCATGCGGCGAACGACCCTGACTGGCACATTTTCCCGTGCGGGCTCGGCCGTTCGGACGAACGTCGGCCCATGTACGTCGAGTGGAACACGATGAACTCGCTGCTTTCCCCGAGCGACTACGGGAACGCGGCGTACAAGCGGTTCACCAAGGGCCGCACCGAGGAAATCCAGGTAAGCCGCCTCGACGGCCTCATGGACCAGGCCCTCGACGGCATCGCGGACCCACGCCCCTACCTGAAGATGGACACGCAGGGCTACGACCTGGAGGTCTTCGCCGGGGCGGGGGAGCGCGTCGACGACTTCGTGGGCCTTCAGTCGGAGGTCGCGCTGCTGCGGCTCTACGAAGGCAGCCCCCGCATGCAGGAGGCCCTCGCCGAGTACGAGGGCCGCGGCTTCGAGGTCACCGGCATGTACCCGGTGACCCGCGAGAAGAGCACCGGCCGGGTGCTCGAGTTCGACTGCGTGATGATGCGCCCCGGTGAGGCACCCGTGCCGGTTCCGGGGGAGCGGAAGCGCGCTGCCGCCGCCGGACAGGGGTCCGGCGGCTGAGCCGCTTCAGCGGTCGAGCTCCCGGTGCGCGCTCTCCGGGAGCCGCAGGTACACCACGGAGGACACGAGGCACAGCACGGCGACGTACCACGGGAACAGCCCGCTGTGCCCCAAGTCCTTGAACAGCGTGCCCATGTACGGCGCCGTACCGCCGAACAACGCCACCGTCAGCGAGTACGGGAACCCGATCCCGGCGGCCCGCACCCGCGCCGGGAACACCTCCGCGTTGACCGCCGCCGAGATCGACGTGAACCCGGTGAGCAGCACCATGCCGGCGCACTGCGCGAACAGCAGCGAGGCGAACGACCCCGTCAGCGAGTGCAGCAGCGGCACGCTCAGCAGCGCGAACCCGAGCCCGAAGAACAGCAGCAGCGGCTTGCGGCCGAAGCGGTCGGAGAGCATCCCGCCCACCGGCTGCAACAGCGCGAAGAACGCCAGCGAGATCGTGCCCGCGGTCAGCGCCTGCGGCTTGTCGATGTCCGTGTTCAGCTCCGCGTACGTCGGCAGGTACGAGGTCCACGTGTAGTACGCGAGCGTGCCACCGGCGGTGATCCCGCAGATCAGCAGCGACTGCCGCGGGTACTGCCGCAGCGCGTCGAACAGGCCCGGCCGCTCGTGCCCCTCGCTCCGCGTCTCCTGCGCCCCCTGCCGGATCCAGAACCCGACCAGGCTGAGCACCGCCCCCGCCAGAAACGGCACCCGCCACCCCCAGCCGTCCATCTGCCCTTCGGCGAGCGTGGCCACGAGCACCGCGGCGACACCGGACGCGATCAACTGCCCGATGGACGTGGACACATACTGGAACGACGAGAACAGCCCGCGCCGCCCCAGCCCCGCCGACTCCACCAGAAACGTCGTCGACGCGGCGAACTCCCCGCCCACGGACAGCCCTTGAAGCAGCCGGGCGAGCACCAGCACGACGGGCGCGAGCACCCCCACCGACGCATAGGTCGGCGTGATCCCGACGAGCAGACTGCTCCCACCCATCAGCAAAATGGTCACGGTCAACGCGGCCCGCCGCCCCCGCCGGTCGGCGACGGCCCCCATCAACAGCCCACCCACGGGCCGCATGAAGAACCCGACCGCGAACACGGCGAAGGTGGCGAGCAGCGGAACGAGCGAGTTGTCGGCACTCTTCGGAAACACCTGGTCGGCGATGTACGTCGCCAGGAAGGTGTACGCGTACCAGTCGTACCACTCGACGGCATTGCCGACGGAGGCGGCGAGGAGCTGTCGGGCCGGGTGAACAGGGCGGAGAGTGGTCGTGGCGGTCTCTGTCATGATCCTGTCCCGTTCCCAGGAACGTCCCTGTTCAAGCGCAGGTCGAGGCAGTCAACACTTTGCCTTCACCCGCGTCGACTCGCCGCAGCCGACCGGCCGTGCCGTTTGGTGCGGCCGTAGATCAAAACCATACTCACGGGCGCTGAGTCAGCAAAAAGTCAGCACGAGCCCGAGGCCGTGGCCATGGCCTGCTCTCCGACGTATCGAATCTTCGCGTGTGTCGTGTTGTGACGGCCTGCCACCGCTTGAGGTGTCGTCCCTCGAACGGTATGCGGACCGGGAAGCCGGCACCTTGACAGGCCTTGTCGGCCCAGCACTTGGTGCCCACCTCGGCGAGCGCGTCGATGATGCCGTGCGTACGCGCCGCCGAGGATGACGTATGCCTTCTTCCGGGCCCTGACCATGGCCTCGTCCAGTGTCGGTGCCAGCGCGGCCAGGACGCCGGCGGCCTCGCGGATGTAGCGGCACGCGGTTGCGACGCCGATACCAAATCCGGCCGCGAGCTGCGCATATGTGCCGCCGCACCGCAGATGGGCCAGGGCGATAAGGGCTTGGCGGCCGGGAGACAGCCGCTTCCACCGGCTGCCGATCTCCCGGCGTCGAGCCGTCAGGTGCCGGCCCGGGTGACGCAGGTGGGTGGTGGACAGGTCCATCGCGGACGGGTAGACAGCACGCGGAACTCCTGGCACGACGGTTGATCTTGGTCGACACTCTGGCTCGCACCGTCGAACAGGCCGGACCCTGACGGGGTGCCTCGGTAGGTGAGGTGCGGGATGCGGCTTCGACGTCGCGTTCGTCGAAGCCGCCGCGGAAGGGGTTCTGGTGTCGGATCGGCCGCGGCTCAGCCGCTCGACATGCTCGCGCAGCTTCCCCGTCAGCCGTGAGCGATGCGCCGGTAGCGTCGGACGGCCAGCGGCATGAAGACCGCGATGACCGCGCACGTGCACAGCAGTGCGTAGCTTGTGGCGTGTTGGACCGGCCAGGCCGATGGTGTCACGACCCCCTCCGGAGCCTGGTTGCCGAAGAGTGAGCGGGCGGCTGTGGCGGTCGCGGAGACCGGGTTCCACTCGGCGATGACGCGGAGGGGGCCGGGCATGGTGGTGACCGAGACGAAGGCACCTGAGACGAAGGTGACGGGGAAAAGCCAGATGAATCCGGCGCTCTGGGCGACTTCGACACTGCGCGCCATCAGGCCGATCGTCGCTCCGACCCAGGACATGGCGAACGCGAAGAACAGGACCAGACCGTAAGCGGCGACGGCGGCCGGAACGGATCCTTCTACGCGCCAACCGACCAGGAGACCGCACAACGAGGTGACGGTGAGCGTGACGGCGCTCATGGCGAGGTCGGACAGGGCGCGGCCGAGTATGACGGAGCCGCGCGGCATGGGCAGCGCGCGGAAGCGGTCGACCATCCCCTTGTCCATGTCGGCGGCGAGACCGATGGCGGTGAAGGAGGCGTTGAAGGTGACGGCTTGCGCGAAGATGCCGCCCATCAGGAACGTGCGGTACTCCGCACCACCGAGGCTGCCCCCGAAGACGTAGGCGAGCAGCAGAACGAACATCAGTGGTTGGACGAGCGCGGCGACGACGGCGCCCGGCGTGCGCCGAAGGTTGACCAGGTTGCGCCAAGCGATCACCAGTCCGTCGCGTACGGTGCGCAGCGATCCGGCCGGCTTCCGGGCGGTCAGGGTCACCGTCGCCATGCATGGGCTCCTTTCCTGCGGCCGCCGCGGCGCTTGACCGCGGCGGGGCTCTGTGCGGGGGACTGACTGTCATTCGGGGCCAGTTCGGTGTCCTGCACGTCCGGTTGCTCGCCGAGAGCGCGGGGCGATCGCGGCCTGCTGGTCAGAGACAGGAACACGTCGTCGAGGGTCGGTGGGGCGACGGACACCTCCCGTACGGGGAGTTGAGCCGCTTCCAGCGCGGCAAGGGCCTGCCGCAGGTCAGCCGCTCCGTGGTCGGTGGCGAGCGAGATCTGGCCGGTACGCCGGTCCACCTCGGGCTGGTGGCGGCCCAGGCCGGCCAGCACCTGGGCCACCACCGGGAGAGTGTCAGGAAGGGCCGGGCGCAGCGTGATCCGCTCGCCGCCGACGGCAGCCTTCAGCTCGGTGGCCGTGCCGCGCGCGATGACGCGGCCCTGGTCGATCACGGCGATGGAGTCGGCGAGCTGGTCGGCTTCCTCCAGGTACTGGGTGGTCAGCAGGACCGTGGTGCCGTCTGCCACCAAGTCCTGTACGGCTTGCCAGGTGTCGGCCCGTCCACGGGGGTCGAGGCCGGTCGTGGGCTCGTCGAGGAAGACCACCGCGGGCCGTGTGGTCAGGGCGCCCGCCAGGTCCAGTCGGCGGCGCATGCCGCCGGAGAAACCGCCACTGGGCCGGTCCGCGGCTTCGGTGAGCGCGAACCGGTCGAGCAGGTCGCCGGCGTGTGCGCGGGCCTCCTTGCGGCTCATTCCGTAGAGCCGTGCGACGAGGTAGAGGTTCTCGCGGGCGGTCAGGCGTTCGTCGACCGCGGCGTACTGGCCGGACAGGCCGATGCGTTCGCGTACGGCCTCGGGGGCGTCGCGGACGTCGTGTCCTGCGACCGTGGCACGGCCACCGTCGGGACGCAGCAGCGTGGTCAGGATGCGCACGGTGGTCGTCTTGCCCGCGCCGTTGGGACCCAGAAGGCTGAGTACGCTGCCCGCCGGGGCCCGCAGGTCGATGCCTGCGAGCGCCCGGCGGTCGCCGAAGCTCCGGGTGAGCCCCTCGGCCACGATGGCGTCCCGCTCGCCGGTAGATGTCACGGCCTGGCCGGCCCGCTGGGGCAGGGGCTGCCTGAGAGGGCCCATCAGATCCACAGCGGACGGGCTCACCGGGACGCCAGCGCGCTGCGCGGGGTGAGGTCCGTCCAGTGCGCGTCGACGTAGGCGATGCACTCCTGCCGGGGTGCGGGCCCGTGGACGGGACGCCAGCCCGCGGGGACGTCGGCGAACTCGGGCCACAGGGAGTGCTGGCCCTCGTCGTTGACCAGGACGCGGTGCTGAATGGCGGGGTTGTCGAAGGGGTTGGTCATGGTGGTGTCGCTCTTTCCGGTGTCGTTGGATGAACTGCGTTGGTTTCGGGTGGACTTGGGTCCGCCGCCGGGCCTGACGGCCCGGCGGGTGGGGTTCATACGGCGCGGAGCGCCGCGTCGAGGACGGGTCCGATGAGAGCCCGGGAGTCGGGGCGCAGCATCTGCGCATGGCCGCATGGCACGTCGTGCACCTGGAGCGTGCCGTCGACGTGCGGATCCCACAGGGCGGGGACGAGGCCGTTCTCGGGGTCCTCTTCCGTGGCGCGGAAGAACAGGACGTCGCCGTGGAAGGTGCGCGGCACGTAGCGACGCATCAGCCGGGCCTGGTCGGCGAAGTTGCCGACCATGGTCTCGATGGTCTCCGGCTCCAGGGCGCCGAGCGGGCTGCCGGTGTCGCGCAGAGCTCCCCGGACCGCCGCCGCGTCCAGCGGGACGTCGGTGTCCCAGGCGGACAGGTCGAGCCCCAGAGCGGTCAGCAGGGCGCGGAAGACGACGTCTCGACCGGCTTCCTCCAGCCCGTCGGCGGGCGGTACGGGGAAGGCGTCCAGGACGGCCAGCAGCGCCACCTCCTCGCCCGCGTCCTGGAGTTGGACGGCCATCTCTTGGACGACGTTGCCGCCGAAGGACCAGCCGAGCAGCCGGTAGGGACCTTGCGGCTGCGCGCTGCGCACCTGTGCGACGTAGTGAGCCGCCATTGCCTCGATGCTGTCGGGGAAGTGCTGAGTGCCGTCCAGATTGGGTGTCTGCAGGCCGTACACCGGTCGGTCGGTGACGTGCTGGAGGAGGCCCGCATAGGACCAGGAGAGACCGCCGGCCGGGTGGACGCAGAACAGGGGCGGCAGGCTGCCGGTGACGCGCAGCGGCAGCAGGCACGCCAGGTCCGCGTCGGTCGAAGTGTCGCCGGACGGTGCCTCGTGTGACGCGAGCGCGGCCGCGAGAGCGGCCGGGGTCGGCGTCTCGAACAGCGCCCGCATGCCCAGTTCGGTCCCCGTGCTGTCGCGGATGCGGGCCAACAGACGAGCAGCCAGCAGCGAGTGGCCGCCGAGGGCGAAGAAGTCGTCGTCGGCCCAGCACCGTTCGAGGTCCAGGACCTCCGCGAACAGAGCACACAGCAGGTCCTCGCGCGGTCCGGCCGGGGGCCGGCCTGCCGTGCGCGCCAGATGCTCGTCACGCGGAGCGGGAAGAGCATCGACATCGAGCTTGCCGTTCACGGTGAGCGGCAGCGCGTCGAGGGTGACGAACGCGGCGGGAACCATGTAGCCGGGCAGCTCCGCCGCGACGGCCGCGCGCAGCGCGTCACGGTCCGGCGCGGTTGTTCCGGCGGCCCTGGCCGTGTCGCTGTTGACCACGTAGGCGACCAGTTGATCCGTGCCCTGGACATCCTGGGCGCCGACGGAGCCCAGCGTCACCGCCGCCCGAGCGACGCCGGGCTGTCGCTCCAGTACGGCGACGATCTCGTCGGGCTCCACGCGGAATCCGCGCACCTTCAGCTGGCCGTCGGCCCGGCCGCGGAACTCCAGTCGGCCGTCCGCGGCTCGGCTCACGAGGTCTCCGGTGCGGTACATCCGCTCGCCCGGCGGGCCGAACGGGTCGGGTACGAACCGGGCCGCGGTCTCGGCGGGCCGGCCGAGGTAGCCGCGCGCCAGGCTCGCGCCCGCGAGGTACAGCTCGCCGGTCGTCTTCGGTGCGGCGGGCCGCAGGTACCGGTCGAGGACGTAGCAGCGGGTTCCGGCGACGGGCTCGCCCAGGACGGGCCGTTCCGTGGCGCGCAATGGTGCGGCCAGGGTGTCCACGGTGGCCTCGGTGGGGCCGTACAGGTTCCACACGCTCAACCCGGGCACGTCACGCAGCCGCTCCCAGAGGCCGGGTGGCACGGCTTCGCCGCCGAGCGCCAGCACGACGGGCCGATGCCCGGTCCCGCACAGCCCGGCGTCGAGCAGGGCCGCCGCGTGGCTCGGGGTCGTCTCCAGCACGTCGATCCGTTCCTCGCGCACGGTACGGACGAAAGCCGCCGGGTCGCGCCGGACGTCGTTGTCGACGATCAGGAGTTCGTGCCCGTCGAGCATCCACAGCAGGGGGTCCCAGGAGGCGTCGAAGGACAGTGAGGCGGTGAGCGCCACTCGCAGCCTGCGTCCGCCCGCCGCCGCTCGCGCGGGAGCGAACAGTGCGCGCCGGTGGTGTTCCAAAAGCTGCGCCAGAGACCGGTGCTCCACGACGATGCCCTTGGGTCGTCCGGTGGATCCCGACGTGTGCAGGACATAGGCAGAGTTCCGGTCCCCGAAGGACGAGCCCTGCCCCGGGAGTTCGCCGGGGAGTCCGGCCAGTGCCGTCAGAGTCGCGGCGGAGTCCAGCAGAATGACCTGCCAGTCCCCGTCGGGGAGCCGGTCGGCGGTCGACGCGGTGGCGAGCACCACGGCGGGCTGTGCGTCCCCCAGCACCGCGGCCACGCGCGACTGTGGCAGGGAGTCGTCCAGCGGTGCGTACACACCGCCCGCGCTCAGCACACCGAGCATGGCGGCCACCGAGTCGGTCGAGCGCGGCAGCAGCACCGCGACCGTCCGCTCCGGCCCGACGCCTTTCTGTCGCAGAAGATGTGCCAGACGGGCGCTGTCCCGGGACAGTTCGGCGAAGGAGAGTGCGTGCGGGCCGCAGCGCACCGCGATGTCGCAGCTGCGCGCCGCCGTGGCCGTGGCCTCGAAGCCCGCGGCCACGGTCGGATGTCGAGGCGTGGCCTGCGGACCGCGCCCACGGTGGAGCAGCTCGGCGCGCTGCGATTCGCCGAGCGGGTCGTGCCGGGACAGGGGAGTGTCCGGGGCCCTCACCACGAGCCGCAGCAGCGTGACGAAGGACTCGGCCAGCCCCTGCGCAGTCGCAGTGTCGAAGAGGTCGCGGGCGAACTCCAGCTCGCCGGTCAGTTCGCCGTCACCCGACTGCTCAGAGAAGTTGAACGACAGGTCGAACTTGGCCGCCGCCGTGTCCACGCCCTGCACCGCCGCGTGCAGGCCCGGCAGATCGAGGGTGGGACGGCCGGCGTTGTTGAGAGAGAGCATCACTTGGAACAGCGGGTGCCGGGCGAGCGAGCGCGGGGGTGCCAGATGTTCCACCAGTGACTCGAACGGCAGGTCCTGGTGCGCGTACGCGGCCAGGTCGGTCTCCCGGGTCCGCTCCAGCAGGCCGCAGAAGTCCGGGTCGCCGTCGGTACGGACCCGCAAGGTCAGTGTGTTCACGAAGAAGCCCACCAGCCCGGCGAGCGCCTCGTCGGTCCGTCCGGCGACCGGGGTGCCGACGACGATGTCCTCTCCCGCGCCGTAGCGGTCCAGCAGCGCGGCGAGCACGGCGTGCAGTGCCATGAAGGTGCTGGTGCCCTTGCGCCGGGCCAGCTCCGCCAGCCGTCGGCCGTCGTCCTTCGTCAGCGGAAGGGTGACGTTGCCACCGTGCCCCGAGCTGACGTCCGGACGCGGCCGGTCCGCGGGAAGCGCCAGTTCGGTGGGAGCGCCGGCCAACGTGTGCCGCCAGTGCGCCAGTTGCCGCGCGTGCACGCTGTCGGGATCATCCGGGCTTCCCAGGAGATCGTGCTGCCAGAGCGCATAGTCGGCGTACTGCACCGGCAACGGCGTCCAGACGGGAGCGCGGCCGGCGGAGCGTGCGGCGTAGGCGGCTGCCAGATCCTGCGCCAGCGGGCCCATCGACCATCCATCGGCCGCGACGTGATGGACCGTCAACAACAGGATGTGCTCCTCGGGCCCGGTCAGCAGCAGCTCGGCGCGCAGCGGTAGGTCATGGGTCAGATCGAATCCCTCGCGTGCCGACGCGCGCAGTACGTGCGGAACCTGGTCCGGCGTGCAGGGCGTGACGGAGAGCGTCGGGCGGCCTTCGCCGGGGGACAGGACGCGCTGGGCCGGTGTGCCGGGACGGTCGGCCGTGTCGCGGAAGACCGTGCGCAGACTCTCGTGCCGGGCCACCACGTCGCCCAGCGCGCTGTGCAGCGCGGGCACGTCCAGCCGCCCCTGAAGGCTGACCGCCATGGGCAGGTTGTAGGAGGCGTCTTCGGAGTGCATGCGGTTGAGGAACCACAGTCGGTGCTGCGCGGAGGACAACGGCAGGTCCGCCGGTCGATCAGTCCGGGCGTGCAGGGACGGACGGCCGCGCGCGGCGCCGTCGAGGTGCCTCGCCAGGCCGGCCGGGGTCGGGTCCTCGAACAGCGCGCGGACCGGTATCTCGACCCCGAAGGCGCCCCGTACGCGGCTGACGATCCGGGTGGCCAACAGTGAGTGGCCGCCGAGCGCGAAGAAGTCGGCGTCCCGGCCGACCGGGCCGCTGCCGAGGCACTCGGCGAACAGCGCGCAGAGGATCTCCTCCTGCGGGGTGCGCGGACGCTCTCCCTCCCGGGGCGAGGCCGTCCCCGGCTCGGGGAGCGCGGCGAAGTCGGTCTTGCCGTGCACCGTCAGCGGAATGCCCGTCACCAAAGCGAGGTGAGAGGGCGTCATGTACGTCGGGAGCCGGTCGCCGACGAACGACCGCAGGTGCGCGGCCGTCGGCTCCGTGCCCGTCTCCGGCACGATCCAGGCGACCAGCCTGCCGCCGCCGTCGGCCGCACGGACTGTGACCACCGCCTGCCGCACGGCCGGGTGGGCGGTGAGCGCCGCCTCCACCTCGCCGGTCTCGACACGAAAACCGCGCACCTTGACCTGTGAATCCGTGCGGCCCACGAACGACAAGGAGTGGTCCGGCCGTCGGCGCACCAGATCGCCGGTGCGGTACATCCGGCTGCCCGCGGGGCCGTAGGGGTCGGCGAGGAAACGGTCCGCCGTCATGCCCGTCGCCCCGTCGTAGCCACGGGCCACGCCGGCCCCGGCCAGATACAGCTCGCCTGTGACACCTGGCGGCGTGGGGCCCAGTTGCGGGTCGAGGACCCGGGCGCGCATCCCCGTGACCGGGTGGCCGATGACGGGCACCGAGCCGGGCACCACGGGGGCGATCACGCTGTCCACGGTCGTCTCGGTCGGTCCGTAGAGGTTCCACACGGTCACGCCGGACAGGTCCGACAGCTCCTGCCACAGCTTCTCGCCCACCGGCTCGCCGCCCAGCGCGACGACACGCGGCCAAGGCTTGCCGGGCGCGAACAGGCCGCACGCCCGCAGCTGTTCGAGGAAGGACGGCGTCGTCTCGATCACGTCGATCCGCCGCGCGTGCAGCAGCTGCACCAGCGCTTCCGGATCCCGACGGCTCTCGTCGTCCACCAGGTGGAGTTCGTGTCCGGCGACCATCCACAGCAGCGGGTCCCAGGAGGCGTCGAAGGTCGCCGCCGCTGTCAGGGCCACCCTCAAGGGACGCCCGTTGTTGGCGCGTTCGGCAGGTTCGATCAGGTGCCGTCCGTGGTGCCGCAGCAGATTTGCGAGCGCGCGATGCTCGACGACGACGCCCTTGGGCCGACCGGTCGAGCCGGAGGTGTGCAGCACGTAGGCGGGGTCGCCCCCGCGCGGGCAGTCTGCCGGCAGCTCGATGGAGCCAGGGGCGACGGTGGTCGCGTCATCCAGATAGAGGGCGGGTGTGCGGGAGGCCGGAAGTGCCGTAGCGCGGTCCCGTTCGGTGAGCAGCACCGCCGGCTGTGCGGAATCAAGGATGTGGGCATTGCGCTCGGCCGGATGGGACGGGTCGAGAGGCACGTACACGGCGCCGGCGCGCAGCACACCGAAAAGGGCGGCGATCTGTCGTTCCGACCGGGGTACCGCGACGGCCACGCGGTCACCCGGACCGACCCCCGCGGCGGTCAGGCGTAGTGCCACGCTGTGCAGTTGGTCCGTCAGCTCCGCGAACGACACCGTGCGCTGCCCGTCGGACACCGCGGTGCGGCCCGGGGTGACCGCCGCCTGCGTCTCCAGTACGTCGCAGACACTGTGCACCAGCTCGTGTCCGCGATGCCCGTCCTCGTCACGCGCCCCCGCGTCGAGGGCGGCGTGCCGTTGTTCCCTCGTGAGCATCTCCAGGGCGCTCAGCCGCGCGTGGGGAGCGGCGAGCGCCGATCGCAGCAGACGCACGAAGTGGTCGGCGAAGCGGCGTACGGTGCTTTCGTCGAACAGCTCGGCGCTGTACTCGACCTCGCCGGTCAGTCCCGCGGGCAGTCCGTCCGCGTCCTGGAGCTCCGTGAAGTCCCAGGTGAGGTCGAACTTCGCGGTTGCGTGCTCGGGCCGCAGGACCTCGGCGCGGACCCCAGGCAGGTCGAGGCGGGGCGCGCGGGTGTTGTTCAGAGCCAGCATCACCTGGAAGAGCGGGTGCCGGGAGAGCGAGCGCGGCGGAGCCAGCGCCTCCACCAGCTGCTCGAAGGGCAGGTCCTGCCTGCCGTAGGCGCCCAGGTCCGCCGTGCGCACCCGGTCCAGCAGCTCCCGGAAGGCGGGGTCGCCGCCGGTGTCCACGCGCAGCACCAAGGTGTTGACGAAGAACCCCACGACCTCGTTGAACTCCTCCTCGTCCCGCCCCGCGACCGGGGTGCCGACGACGATGTCGTCTCCGCCGCCCAGCCGCTGCAACAACGCGGCGAGCACCGCGTGCAGAACCATGAACGGGCTGACTCCCGCCTCCCGCGCAAGCGCGACAAGGGCACGGTGCTCACCCGCGTCCAGGCGCACCGGCATGCGACCCCCGCGGAACGTGGCGCGCTCCGGACGCGGCCGGTCGTGCGGCAACGGGATCTCGGGCGGCAAGCCGTCCAGGACCGTCCGCCAGTCCCTCAACTGGTGGGCGGCGAGCGAATCGGCATCGTCCCGCTCACCGAGCCGGGTGCGCTGGCTCAGCGCATAGTCCGCGTACTGCGCAGGCAGCGGCGCCCACTGCGGCCCGTGTCCTTGGGTGCGGTCCTGGTACGCCGCGCACAGGTCTCGGACCAGAGGCCCCATCGACCAGCCGTCGGTGACGATGTGATGGAAAGTCAGCAGGAGCAGATGCGAGCCTGCGCCGCCGTTCCGCTCGCTGGTGGGAACCAGCAGAGCGTGGAGGGGCGGCCGTGCGGTCAGGTCGAACTCGGGGGCAGGGAAGTCTCCCGGGTGGGCGTCCAGCAGCAAGGGGGCGGTGTGCAGTTCGACTCCACACTCGTCTGCCGGCAGCACGACCTGGTGCGGGCCCTCCGCGTCCTCCCGATACATCGTCCGCAGACTCTCGTGCCGCGCCAGTACATCGCTGAAGGCCGCCCGTAGAGCCGGTACGTCCAGATCTCCGTCGAGCCGGATGGCGACGGGTATGTGGTAGCGCTCGCCGCCTTCGCCCATGTGCTCCAGCAGCCACAGCCGGTGCTGCCCCGCCGAGAGCGGCAGCCGTGCCGGGCGGGCCCCGATGCCCGGGCCATCGGCGGATCCCTGAGGCTGTCGGGACCGGCGGTCGGCGGCCACGAGTTCCGCGAGCCCGGCGACGGTCGGCGCCCCGAACAGTGCGCGTACCGGCAGCCGGATTCCGGTCCGTTCGGCCAGTGCGCCCAGGAGCGGAGTGGCCAGCAGCGAGTGGCCTCCCAGGGCGAAGAAGTCGTCGTCCCGGCCGACCTCGGCAAGGCCGAGGAGGTCCGCCATCGCCGCGCACACCGCTTCCTCGGTGGCGGTGCGCGGTGGACTCTTGGGACCCGTGGAGACAGCGGCGGCCCGGGGGAGGGAGGAGGTGTCCAGTTTCCCGTTCGGGGTCAGCGGGAGCCGGTCGGTGGTGGCGTACGCCGCGGGCACCATGTGCGAGGGCAGCGACGCTGCCAGGGCGTCGCGGACCAGGCGCTGATCGCACCGCACCCGCGTGCCCGCCTCGTCGACGGTCGGGACGAGGTAGGCGGTGAGCAGCTCTGTGCCCGGCTCATCGCCGTGCAGAGCGACCGCCGCCTGGGCGATCCCCGGCAGCGCCGTGAGCGCCGACGCGATCTCCCCGGTCTCTACCCGGTGCCCACGGACCTTGATCTGGTCGTCACTGCGGCCGGCGAATTCCAGCGAACCGTTCTCGTGCCACCGCGCCAGGTCCCCGGTGCGGTACATCCGCGCCCCCGGCTCCCCGAACGGATCGGGCAGGAACCGGTCCGCGGTCATGCCCGGTTGCCCTGTATAGCCGCGGGCCACGCCATCCCCCGCCAGGTACAGCTCCCCGGTCTGCCCGCACGGCAGCAACCGCATGGCCGCGTCGAGCACGTAGCAACGGGCGCCCAGGACTGGACGTCCGATGACAGGATCCGTGCCGTGGACCCGCGCGGTGACGGCGTTCACCGTCGTCTCGGTCGGCCCGTAGAAGTTGTAGGCGAGAAGGTCCTGCTGCGCCGACAGCCGCTGCCACAGTTCGTCGTTGACCGGTTCGCCGCCCAGCGCGATCACCGTGGGACGGTGGACTGCCCCGCCGACCGTGCCCTCGTTCTCGGCGATGAGACCGGCGACCAGCAACTGCTTCAAGAAGCTGGGCGTTGTCTCGATGACGTCGATCCGCTCGGCGCGCAGGAAGCCGACCAGTGCCTCCGGGTCGCGGCGCGTGGCGTCATCCACGATGTACAGGTGGTGGCCGTCCAGCATCCACAGCAGCGGGTCCCAGGAGGCGTCGAAGGACGTGGCTGCGGTGAGCGCGACACGCATCCTGCGCCCCGCGGCCAGTTCCGCGCTCGCGTACGACTCCTGCCGGTGGTGGGCCAGCAGATTGCTGATCGAGCGGTGCTCGACCAGGACACCCTTGGGCCGGCCCGTCGAGCCGGACGTGTAGATGAGGTAGGCGGCGTCATCGCCGCGCGGTGCCTCACGTGGGAGTCCGGACCCGGTTTGGCGGGACTGCGACAGGCCTCGCACGGCCGTACTCGCAGGAGCCATCTCTGCGATCGGACCGTCAGGCACGCAGATGAGGATCGCCGGGGCCGCATCGCCCAGCAAGTAGCTGATGCGTTCTGCCGGGTAGGCGACGTCCACCGGCAGATAGACCGCGCCGCTGCGCAGCACGGCGAGCGGGGCGACGACGGTGTCGACCGAGCGGGGCAGCGCGACGGCCACCGTCGTGCCAGGACCGGCGCCGTCGGCCCGCAACGCCGCAGCCGCCGCGTCGACCTCCCGGTCCAACTCGGCGAACGTCAGGCTGCGCGTGCCGTCGTCGACAGCCGGTGCGTCGGGCATCGTGCGCGCCAGTTGGGACAGCACCTGTGGCAGCGTCGGCTCGTCCCCTTCGGCACACGTGCGGGACCCATCCGTGACCGGCACGGCGTTCGGCAGCCCGGTGCCCATGGTCAGCAACCGGTCCCGCTCATCGGGTCCGGCGAGGTCCAGTGAGCTGAGCGGCCGCTCCAAGTCCGTGACGAGTTCCTGTGTCACTCGCAGGATCCGCTCCAGGTGTCCGGCCGCGGTGCGCTCGTCGTAGAGCGCCGCGTTGGCCAGGACATCGATGCGGGCACCGGCGCCACCGGGCGCCGGGTGCACGGCGAGCGTGAGGTCCTCGACGGGGCCGAGCGACAGGTTGTGGAGCGTGCCGGTGGCCGGACCGAACCGCAGGTTCTCGTCGAAGGCCAGCACGTTCACCGCCGGTCCCATCAGGGAATCGCCGCGGACCAGACCGCGTTCCCGGCGCAGTTCCTGCGCCGGGAACCGCTGATGCCGCAGCGTGCCGCGCATCGCGTTCGTCACCTGACGCAGCAGAACCTGGGCGCTGTCCGTCGCGCTCAGGTGCAGCCGCAGGGGAAGGACCTGGGACATCATCCCTGGTGTCTGCCGTGCGGTCCGGCCGCGGCGACCGGTCACCGGCATGCCGAGCAGCAGATCCTGTGCGCCACGTATCCGGTGTGTGTAGACGGCCGTGCCGGCGACGAACAGCGCGGGCCAGGCCACCTTGGCGCGCCGGGCACCGTCACGCAGTCGCTGCCACGCGGCCCGGTCCAACGTGACCGACTGCCGCACCACCTCCGGGCCCGGCGCACCCGTGCTGTCCGACAGCCGCTCGGGGGAGGGCGCATCGGTCAACTGGCTTTGCCAGTGGGCGGCGTCCTCGGCGTACTGCGCCGACCCCACGTACTGCCGTGCCTCGGATACGAGGGGTTCGAGCGGGAGCGACTGGAAGGGTACGTCGATGCCGGCGGCCAGAAGGCCGTACGTCTCGGCGATCCGGCTGAGCGCGACAGCCGCGCCGTAGCCGTCCAGGATCAGGTGATGTGTGCGCAGGTACAGGAGATGGCGCGACGGCGACAGCCGGTACAGCGTGAACGCCGTCACCGGCCCCCGCACGACATCGACGGGCGTGGACAGGTCCTGCCGCATCGCCCGATGAGCGTCGGCTTCGCCGTTCGCACTTGCGGACACGTCGACGAGGGCGACACCAATGGACAGGTCACGGTGGACACATTGGCTCGGCGTACTGCCGGTCTCGTCGTCGGTCACCGTCGTGCGCAGCGCCTCGATCTCCTGAGTCGCGAGCTGGACGGCCCGGCGCAGTGTTGTGACGTCCAACTCCCCTTGGATGTCGGCGTACTCGGCAATCGTGAAGTCCGTGCCGCGCGGGCGGAGGTGGTGGGCGAACCACAGGGACTCCTGCGCCGGCGTCAGCGGCAACCGGACGGTGGTCTTCTCAGCCATGCGCCCGCCCCAGTACCGATGTGTTGCGTGCCGACACCGTCGACCACCCCTCCTGATCTCACCTGAATCGGTGCACATGCGAAGCCTCAACTGCACCGTCTTTCGTGGTTAATCCGCGACGCGTGGGACTACGGATTGGTGTGTGACACAGCACACCCTTTGTTACTAGTGCGTATTGCGTCCCGTTCATACCCACGGGCTTCGAGCACCCATCCGGACGGGGGGAGGGCTACGGATCAAGGTCGTCAGGAATCGTCGAGCGGTTCGACGCCGCCGACTCCGAGCGCAGAGGAGCACCTTCAGATGCACCGTTCAGGATGGGCCAGGTCCCTTCGCGGCATAGCCGTGGCAGGCAGTGTCGTGGCCCTGGGCCTCACCGGCGCCACGGCCGCGTCGGCCTCCACCGGGTCAGGAAAGGCGGGGAATACTTGGTCCAAGCAGGAAGCACCCGTTCGGCAGGCCGTCACGGATGGCCGTGGTTATCGAGGGACTCAGGGCTTCAACTTGTGCCTGCTTTCCCGCTGTTCCACGGGCTCTCACGATGACACCGGAGGCGGCATCGGTCTCGTGCAGGGCGGCAATCTCTGCCTGCTCTCGACCTGCGAGCTGCGGCCCTGAAGCGTATCGACGTAAATGACGATCTGTAGGGCCAACTCCTTCGGGGTAGGTCGGCAGATCAGTGCTCGCTCTTGATCGCACCGTCACCAAGGGCCGGCGGCGGCCCGGGTGGCGAGGCCGATTCCGACGCACAGGACGAGGACCGACGTGCCGACCGGTCCGCACGCAGGCCGGCCCCGAGACGGTCACGCAGGCGTACGAGGAGCAGGCCTGCGAGGGTGAGGGTGCCGGCCATGCCTACGCCGTAGCCGATGACCAGGGTGATGCCGCAGGTAGTGCGTCCCAGCGCGGTGGCGCCGAGCAGGACGACGAGGGCGGACGGACTCGGCACGAGGCCGCCCGCGATGCCCCTGTCGATGAGGCCAGTTCGCCTGCTCCGAGAGGGGCTTGTGCCGTGGCCCGCTCGCTTGTGTGGATGAGTGTGCTCGGGCTCCTTGGTCAGCACGGCCGCGGAGC
Organism: Streptomyces sp. NPDC051684; assembly: GCF_044453445.1. Lineage (NCBI taxonomy): Bacteria > Bacillati > Actinomycetota > Actinomycetes > Kitasatosporales > Streptomycetaceae > Streptomyces > Streptomyces sp. NPDC051684. The sequence continues at coordinate 198,826 of NZ_JBITCS010000012.1, forward strand.
TGCGTTCGGACTCCGTCTGCTGAACCGAGCTACTGCTCGGGCCGAGGACGGCCACCGCATCAGTCGGCCCGCGTCCGTCAGGAGCACCGTGAGGGTGCTGATGGTCATGCGGGTGGCTGTGTGCGTGATGGTCGCTGTGCCCGTGATGGTGATGGTGTTGGGCGCTGCGACCGAGGAGTGCGGATCGCAGGAGCCACAGTCCGATGGCCGAGCCGACACATCGCCGTCATCCGGGCCGCACCGCCGCGGCCGACCGGACGTGTCGTTCGGTGCGGCCAGCACCCCTCAGCACATCATCCGCCGCTGTGGACGGGGTGGTTCGTTCGGAGGGGTGGAGTGCGTCCCCGTGTCGACGCCCTTACCCGTGGGGTGCTGCGGTGTTGTTCGACGTTTTCAGGGCCAGATGCTGATGACCGTTGCGGTGGGCAGGAGTGCGCCGGCGAGGGCGAGAAGCCAGTACCAGAGATGTCCGAGTCGGGTGCGGCGGGCGAGTGGTCGGTTGGCGAGCCACCACAGGACGGCGCAGGCGGCGGCCATGGGGCCGAACAAGACGAGTGCGGCTGATGGATCGCCGCCGAATTCGGCTCCTGCTGGATGAACCCAGAGGACTGCGGTGAAGTACAGCATCGAGATCGGAACGATCGCGGGGATGCCAAGGAGCACGTTGATACCGAGTGCCGTGTACCACTGTCTGATCATGGCTCCCTCACCCTTGTGATCACCTGTCGGTGACAGTGTGAACAGCGCTCCACCGACCCGCCGTTCGAGCTTCGCGATGGTCTGGCCGCCCCGACCGCTACTGAGGTGCAGCAGCTCCGCCGTGCGGCGGATGTGCAGCTCCCCGGCTCCAGGGTGCGGGAAGGTCTCGATCTCGTGCCGCTCCACCGGTCGCCCCCGCGTCCGCATTCCGACTGCGTAATTCAGGTGAGCGATCGTAGCGTGATTGAGCGAGGTCCGGTTCGGACAGGTCACCGGGCGAAGCCCCTGTTCACGAGCGGTTCGACGGAGTCGGCGCATCCGCGTCGTCGCGCCGGTGGACCTGACCTCTACGGCCGGCCACCGGCGCGGGCGGTGACGGACGCCTGACGGCGTCAGTCCAGCTGGAGTTCCTTCGTCTCCGGCGCCCACGCCAGCGACACCACAGCCCCGAGCACCAGCAGCGCCGTGAGGGTGATCATGGAGGCGGAGAAGCCGAACGCCGAGAGGCTCATCGGGAGCAGGAAGGTGCCGATCGCGGAACCGACCCGGCTGAGCCCGTTGAGCAGGCCCACGCCCGAGCTGCGGACCTGTGTGGGGAAGAGCTCCGGGGGATAGACCTGGTCGAGGTTGGAGGACGCCGACATCGTGAAGGTGAACACGAGGAACAGCGGGAACAGCAGCATCGTCGGCGCGTGCGGCCACACCCCGATCACGCCGAGGGCCAGTGCCATCACGAAGAACGAGGTGATGAGGAAGCCGCGCCGCGTGAAGCGGGCCACGAACCACAGGCCGATCAGCCCGCCCAGCAGCAGGAACAGGTTGAGCAGGCCGTTGCTGAGGAACTCCTCGTCGGCCAGCCCCACGCGCTCCATCACCACGGGCAGGAACGTGTAGATGGCGAAGTACGGGATGACCTGACAGTTGTAGTAGAGGACACCGAAGAGCGTGTTGCGGCGGTAGCGGCGGCGGAACAGCTCGCGGTAGTCGTAGGACTCCTCGGCCTGCCCCCGGGTCAGCAGGCTCGAGATGTCGATGTTGGGGCCGATGTGCTTGGCGACGACGGCCTTCGCCTCCTCGATCCGCCCCTTGCTGATCAGCCAGCGTGGCGACTCGGGTGTCCCGATGCGCATGAGGAGGACGAAGACGGCCGGCAGCGCGCTGCTGGCCAGCAGCCATCGCCAGCTGTCCCCGCCGAATCCGATCACGTAGTTGCCGATGAAGTACGCCGCGATGTAGCCGATCGTCCACATCGCCGTCAGCGAGGCGAGGAAGCCGCCGCGGTAGCGGCGCGGGCAGAACTCGGCGACGAGTGTGGGGCCCAGCGCGTAGTCCGCGCCGATGCCGAAACCGATCAGGAGGCGCAGCACGAACAGCTCGGTCGGCCCGGTGACGAAGAACTGCGCGACGGAGGCGACGGCGATGAGCAGGAAGTCGAGGGTGTAGAGCAGCTGCCGGCCCCAGCGGTCGGCGGCCCAGCCCAGCACGATGCTGCCGGCGAAGATGCCGATGAGCGCCGAGGCGCCGAGCAGGCCCTGCCAGGCAGGACCGAGGTGCATCTGCGGCGCGATGAGCGTCAGTGCGATGCCGATGATGCCCAGGTGGTAGCCGTCGGAGAAGTTCGCGCCGAAGGTGAGCGCCGTGATCTTGAGGTGGAAGCGGTTCAGCGGGGCGTCATCCAGGGTCGTCGCGGTCCCGGGAGCCGTCGCTGTCCCGGTGCCCGGTGGCGCGGCCACTTCCACAGACGGCGGTTGCTCCACGGCGTCCTCCTGAACCTCGCGAGAATATTGAATGATCGATTTCATGAAGCCTCAGGTGTGAATACATCTATGTCAAGGGGTTGCGGGCGATCGCCGTGTGCGGGTCGCCCGGACAGTTCACCCTTCAAAGGCATGTGCCGCCAAATGCGCCGAGTCTTGTCAAGCGGCGAACGGACTCCTACAGTCCGTCGACAAGTGAGGCGTGGGAGCGCTTCCACTCCTCTTGGTTCATCCAAGCAATGGAGCCGCGATGACCGACATACCGCGCATGCCGAGCCGCCGTCGCATGCTGGGCGCAGCGCTCGCCGCGCCGCCCGCACTGATGCTGGGCGCACAGACCGCACGGGCCGATTCCTGGGGCGCCCCCGTGACGGTCGACTCCTGGAACAAGGTCAGCGGTCGGTGGACCGCCAACAACGAGCTGGAGACGTACACCCCGGACTGCGTCTGGTACGAGGGCGGCACGCTGGTGATCAAGGCGTACAACGCCGGGGGCGGTGTCTACTACTCGGGCCGTGTGGAGTCGACCGCGCTGTACGGGTACGGCACGTACAGCTTCACCGCGAACATGCCCAACGGGCAGGGCCTGCTGCCCGCGGTGTGGGCCGCGTACCTGAATCCGTGGCTGCCGGAGTTCGATGCGGCCGAGATCGTGGGACAGGACCCGAACGTCGTGTATCAGACCTCCCACGACGCCAACAACGCCCAGCAGCAGTTCTCCAGGACGAACTCCGCAGGCTGGACCAACGCGTTCCACACCTACTCGTTCACCTGGTTTCCCGACCACATCGACTTCGCGGTGGACGGCGCCATCACCGGCACCACCTGGTACAGCACCCCGGCCGGAACCGGCATGCGCTTCATCGCCAACGTCGCGGTCGGCGGCGACTGGCCGGGCAACCCGGATGCCTCGACCTGGGCCACCGCCGACGGCGCCCGCTACCTCAAGGTCTCCTCCATCACACACACGCCGTACAACCCGTAGTCCTGCGGCGGGAGTTCACTTCCGGTGCCGCGTCAGAAGACCGCGACCGGATTGACGACGAGTCCGGTGATGCCCGTGATGCGCGGTGGTGCCAGCACCAGCATGAAGCTCCAGCGGCCCAGTGTCGCGCAGGCCTCGGCGAGCCGGTCGAGGTCCGGCACCGGTTGGGCGAGCGGACGGTTGTGGTCCACGTCGACGTCGGTGCTGCGCAGTACCTCGCGGACGTACGCGGCGTGGCCGTGCTCGCCCGCGGGGATCAGCGACGTACCGCCGTAGCGGTTGAGCAGCGAGTAGTCCGGGTCGGCCGGGACGAGGGCGCGGGCCATGGCGGCGCGGACCGCGCCGGTGTCGCCCTCGCCCGCCGCGCGCAGCAGGTTCGCGGAGGCCTCCGCGGCGGACGGGGCGCCGGACGGGGCGCCGGACGACCGCTCGGCCGAGGCCCTCGGTGACCGCCCGGTGTCCGCCGCGTCGTCCGGCGCCGCGGTGCAGGCCGTGACGAACGCCGGTGCACCGACCGCGATCAGTCCGCTCAGGCGGGTGCTGGGGCGTCGTCGTCCGGTGCGCATCGCGGTCCTCCGTCGGGTGGGGGCTGTGCCGATGCCCCGATCCTCCGCCCCGCTCGCGTGCCCCGGCGTCGCCCCGTCGGGTACGTGCCGCGGTCGAGGGGGGCGGACCCCATGTCGTCCGATCGGTCGATGCGCGACCGAGTCACCCCCTCTTGTAGGCGAGCACGGCGGTCGTCACCAGGCACGGGGCCGGTGGCACCATCTGGACGCGCAGGGCGCCCCGCGCGGCGTCGTAGTCGATGCCCTCGGACTCGAACGTGCCCTTGCAGACGCTGCGCTGAGGAATCGCGAAGGCGGACGCCACGCGGCCCGTGACCGGTGTGCCGTCCAGGGGGCGGTCGAGGGTGATCTCGAGGACCTCCTTCGTCGCGGCGTCGGACGAGCACAGGAGGTGGGTGGCGTCGGTGAAGTCGCAGCCCTGGATGTTCGTGACCGGCTTGTCGAGGGATATCTGGCCGGCCTGGGGGAGGTTGGCGCCCGGCTGCGGCGCGGAGGGGTTGAGGACCGGTGTGGGGAAGACCTGGAGCCGCTGCCGCGTGCCCCACTCGCCGGACACCAGCCACTGCCCGTCGGGCGACACGGACGCGAACGAGTTGTTGAGCAATTCGCCCGGGTCGAGGGCGTGTTCGTACGTGGTGCGCTGTCCGGCCGAGGTCGTCACCGCGAACATCTTCTTCGTCGCGCTGTCGCCGCCCTGGTACGCGTCGAACGTGTAGCCGCGCGCCACGTCCGGGTCGCCCACGTGCGTCCAGCCGGCCACGCGCAGGGACAGGGGGATCGAGCCCAGGCCGCGGTACAGCAGCGTCCCGTCCGCGCGGGACGCCAGACCTTGACTGCCCGTCAGGGAGTTCACGTGCGTGGTGCCCGTCTCGGTCCAGGTGGGTGCGGCGGACGCCGTGGTCGCGCCGAGAGTGAGGGCGCCCAGGGCGGTGGCGAGGGTCAGCGCCGAGCGTCTTTTGTGCCGTTTCTGGTGCCGCTTCGTGTGCCGGGTCATGAAGGTCACCCTGCCCCATGATCGGTACGTGCAGGGGGCGTTCGGTCAGGGTGGCGGATTGTCGCCGTACGCCCCCATGCAGAGATGTAAAGGGTTGTAAAGGCGCCGTATAGGTGGAGTGACCACAAAGCCCCCCGCAATGCGCGGTCATTACCTGCCTGACGTTGTGTCATCACGCTGCGTGGCGGAATGAACTCCTCAGGGGTGTGACGCGTCTTACCCAAAACGAGACCTGGAAATTCGCTGGAGGTGCGACGTCGGAGAGTCACCATGCGCTTGACTTGGCGCACCCCCAACTAGGAGAGCTCATGCGACCGTTCGCACTGAACTATGCCCGCCCCACGCGAGAGGCAGAGGTCAGGGCGCCGTATGTGTACGACGCAACGCTGCAGTTGAACGTGTTGGCCGACGGCGCAGTGGCGGCACGCGACTACGCAGTGTTGCGGAACTTCGCGGCCACCACCTCGACCGCGGGCTCGAAAACCCATTTCGACGACTGAACGGCCCTGCCGAAATGACCGTGCTGATCCTGACGAGTGAACAGGATGTGACGGCCGACATGGCCGTCGTCGAATTGAACGCCAATGGAATCCCCGTCCTGCGGCTCGACCCCGCCGAACTGCCCGGCGGCGTCGGGGTGTCGGGCGAGTTCGCGCACGGCGCGTTCCACGGCCATCTCTCGGTCGGTGGCCGGGTCGTCAGCATCGGCGGCCTGCGCTCGATCTGGGTGCGCCGCCCCGGCGTGCCCGCCGCCCGCGCGCAGGCCGCGTCGTCCTGGCTCACCGAGGAGGCCTCGCAGTCCCTGTACGGGATGCTGCGCTGCACCGAGGCGCGCTGGATGAACCACCCCGACTCCGCCCGCCAGGCCCGCCACAAGCCCTGGCAGTTGTGGCTGGCGCGCGGCTGTGGACTGCCGGTGCCTCCCACGCTGATCACCACGTTCCCGCGCGCCGCCCGCGAGTTCGCCGCGCGCTATCCCGACCTGATCGTCAAGCCGGTCTCCGGCAGGCACCCGGGCGACGCCGGGCTCGCCGTGCCCACCACGCGTGTGCGGGCGGGCGAGGACTACCAGGACGTCGCGAACGGGCCGACGCTGTTGCAGCGCCGGGTGCGCAGGGCCGCGGACATCCGGCTGACCTGCGTGGGCGACCGGCTGTTCGCGGCGCGCGCGGCGAGTTCGCCGGAGGCCGACGCGCTGGGGAACAGCACGGAGGCGGCCGTGGACGACGTGCGCTTCGACGACGCCGCGGGCCCCTGGCGCCCGATATCCGTGCCCCGGCGCGTCGCGGACGGGGTGCGGGCCTATCTGACCCGCGCGCAACTGGCGTACGGGGCGTTCGACTTCGCCGAGGACGCCGACGGCATCTGGTGGTTCCTGGAGTGCAACCAGTCGGGCCAGTTCGGGTTCATCGAGATCGAGACGGGGCAGCCCATCGGCCGCGCCGTCGCCCAGTGGCTCGCGGGCGAACCCCTCCGCCCCGCGCCTCCCGCGGGCGAGGACGGCGAGCGCACGCTCGGCGCGGGGTGTGGCTGACACGACTGCGTGGGGATCTTTACGCGGAGGCGGGCGAGGGGTACGAGAGGAGCATGACCGACGCCACCGCAGTCACCAGGCAGGGAACCCTCCGCGGCCGCACCGAGGACGGCATCGCCGCGTTCCTCGGAGTGCCGTATGCCGCCGCCCCGTTCGGCCCGCGCCGCTTCGCCGCGCCCGAGCCCGCCGAGCCGTGGACGGGGGAGCGCGACGCCACCGAGTACGGGCCGACCGCGCCCAAGGCCCCGTACGCCCCGCCGTTCGACGCGCTGATCCCGGAGACGTCCCAGGACGGCGCCGACTGTCTCAATCTGAACGTCTGGACGCCGGAGCCCGGCACCGGCGCCGGCCTCCCCGTCATGGTGTGGCTGCACGGCGGCTCCTTCTCCAACGGCTCCGCGAACTCCTCCGGCTACCGCGGCGACGCCTTCGCCCGCGACGGCGTCGTCTTCGTCGGCGTGAACTACCGCCTCGGCGTGGACGGATTCCTGCACCTGCCGGGGGCGCCCGACAACCGCGGCCTTCTCGACATGATCGCCGCGCTGGAGTGGGTGCGGGACAACATCGCGGCGTTCGGCGGGGACCCGGACCGGGTGACCGTGTTCGGGGAGTCGGCGGGCGGGGTGGCCATCGGCCGGCTGCTCGTCGAACCGCGGGCCAGGGGCCTGTTCCGGCGCGCGATCCTGCAGAGCGGGGCCTGCCACCACTTCGTACGACCCGAGACCGCGCGGCGTATCGGCGAGCGGCTGGCCGAGCGGCTCGGCGTCGCACACACGGCGGAGGCGTTCGCGGCCGTGCCGCTGCCGGAGCTGATCGCGGCGCAGGGCGCGCTGTCGGACGAGTTCCGGAGCCGGCCCGACCCGGCGGTGTGGGGCGACGCGGCGCTGAACGGGATGGTCTTCGAGCCGATCGCGGACGAGCACGTCATGCCGGGGCCCGACCTCGGTGTGGACGTCCTCGTCGGCAGCAACCGCGAGGAGAACCGGCTCTACATGGTGCCGACCGGGCGCTTCGACACCATCAGCGAGGGGCGGGTACGGCGGGGCGCGGAGGCCTTCGGCGCCGACCTGGAGGGGTACCGCGCGAGCCGTCCCGACGCGAGTCCCGGTGAACTCCTCGACGCCGTCGTCACCGACTGGTTCTGGCGGATCCCCGCGGTGCGGCTCGCCGAGTCCGTGCCGGGCTCGCACCTGTACGAGTTCGCGTGGCGGTCGCCGCAGTTCGACGGTCGGTTGGGCGCGTGCCACGCCCTGGAGCTGGGTTTCGTCTTCGACCGGGCCGACGACCCGGACTACGCGGCGCTCGCGGGCAAGGACGCACCGGCGGAGCTGGCCCGGGAGATGCACGGTGCGTGGGTCGCGTTCGCGGCGTCCGGGGATCCGGGCTGGGACCCGTACGACCCGGCGGGGGAGCGGACGACGATGGTGTTCGACGCGGGGGCCTGCCGGGTCGAGGGGGATCCGCGGGCGGCCGAGCGGGAGCTGTGGGAAAGCGTGCGCTGAGGGCTGGAAAGGTGCACAGGGGATCGCGGTAGTGTGCCCCGGTGACGACGCATTCGAACACCCCCGCAGGTTGGTACCCGGACCCCCAGGGCACGCCCCAGACGCTGCGGTGGTGGGACGGCGCCCAGTGGACCGGGCACACGCACGCCGCCCAGGCCCAGCCTCAGGCTCCGGCCGCGGGGCAGGTGCCGCAGCAGCAGGCTCCGGCGCAGCCGCAGTTCGCGCCGGGGCAGCCCCAGCCGCAGTCCCTGCACGAGCAGCAGGGGCAGGCGCGGGCCGCCGACGTGCAGCGGCAGGTGCAGCGGCAGGCGGGCGTCGCCGGGGCCGGGCAGGGCGGCGGCACGCTGTTCACCGAGCCGGTCCTCGTGGTGAACCAGAAGGCCAAGCTGATCGAGCTGACGAACGAGTACAGCGTCATGGATCAGCACGGCAACCAGCTGGGCTCCGTCGTCCAGGTCGGCCAGAGCGCCATGAAGAAGGCGCTGCGGTTCGTCGCCAGCGTCGACCAGTTCATGACGCACAGGCTCGAGATCCGGGACGCGTACGGGCAGCCGCACCTGGTGCTCACGCGGCCTGCCAAGTTCATCAAGTCCAAGGTGCTCGTGGAGCGGCCGGACGGCACGCCGGTCGGCGAGATCGTCCAGCAGAACGCCATCGGGAAGATCAACTTCGCGATGGTCGTGAACGGTCAGCAGATCGGGGCGATCAAGGCGGAGAACTGGCGGGCCTGGAACTTCGCGATCGTCGACCACGCGGACAACGAGGTCGCGCGGATCACGAAGACGTGGGAGGGGCTGGCCAAGACGATGTTCACGACGGCCGACAACTATGTGCTGCAGGTGCATTTCCAGTTGCCGGAGCCGTTGTTGAGCCTGGTCGTCGCGACGGCGCTCACGGTGGACACGGCGTTGAAGCAGGACTCCCGCGGGTTCGGGTGACCGGTTCCTTGTCGCGGTCCTACGGAGTTGCGGCCACGGGGCTCTGCCCCGGACCCCGCTGCTCAATCGCCGCAGGGGCTTGAATTTGGTCACCCGCCGCAGGGGCTTGACCTGGCTCACCGGCCACACGGGCCTCACGTGGTTCGCCCGTTGGCGAATGTGTCAGCAGCACCACGCCCCCGGTCGCCAGGGCCGCGCCCACCGCTGCCAGGCTCCAGCCTGCTACTCCGCCCTGGAGGCGTTCGCCGAGCAGTACCAAACCGATGACCGACGCCGCCACCGGGTTCGCCAGGGTCACCATCGCGAGCGGGGCGCCCAGGCCGCCGCGGTAGGCCGTCTGGGAGAGGAGCAGGCCGCCTGCCGCGAAGGCCGCGACCAGGAGGGCCACCGCGATCACCCGGACGTCGAGCAGGGGGCCCGTGCGGTCGGTGGCCGCGACCGTCACGGTCTGGGTGAGCGCGGACGCGACACCCGAGGCGACGCCGGAGGCGGTGGCGTGGCGCAGGCCCGGCTTCGCGCCGCGCCGTGAGAGGACGCCGATGAGCGCCGCCGTCACCGCGGCCACGCCGAGCGCCTCGGGCAGCGAGAGCGTGTCGTCGGGGGCGGGCCCCGAGGCCGTCACCAGCAGCGCGCCCAGGCCCACGAGGGTGAGCGCCGTGCCCCGCCACTCGCCGGCCGTGACGTGCCGACCGGCCACCTTCGCCCCCAGCGGCACCGCCGCGACGAGGGTGAGCGCGCCGAGCGGCTGGACGAGGGTGAGGGGCCCGTACTTGAGCGCGGCGACGTGCAGCAGCGCGGCCGAGGCGTTCAGGCCGACCGACCACCACCACGTCCCCGTCGCGAGCAGCCGCAGCACGCCCGCGCCGGATCTGGCGGCGAGCCGCTCCTGGGCCACGGCCGCGGCGGCGTAGGCGACGGCGGAGACGAGGGAGAGCGCGACGGCGAGCAGGGTGGCGGTCATCGTGCCGCTCCGGTCGTGAGGCTCGGCGCGGGGGGCGGCGAGGCGATCACCTCGACCGGTATGTGCGTCGGCGTCGCCGCCGCGAGCACATCGGCGGCCGTCAGCGCGTCCGGTGGCGTACGGAACGCGGCCGGTGTCCAGGGGGTTGGAGTGGACGCCGAGGACTCCGTGATGGGCGGAACGCTCGCGGGCGCGGGCACCGGGAACAGGTGGCGCCAGAAGCCGGTCGTGTCGATGGCGCGCGGCAGCCGGATGACCGCGAGCGCGGCGCCCAGGAGCAGCGTGGCCACGATCGTGTCGAGCCAGTAGTGGTTGGCGGTGCCCACGATCACCAGAAGCGTGAACAGCGGGTGCAGCAGCCACAGCCGGCGCCACCGCGAGCGGGTCGCCGCGACGAGGCCGATCGCGACCATCAGGGCCCAGCCGAAGTGCAGCGAGGGCATCGCGGCGAACTGGTTGGCCATGGTGTCGGTGGACGGCTTGGCCGCGTAGACGGACGGGCCGTAGACCTGCGCCGTGTCGACGAGGTGCGCGGCGCCCAGCATCCGAGGCGGGGCCAGCGGGAACGTCAGGTGCAGGACGAGCGCCGCCGCGGTGAGCACCGCGAGCACCCGCCGCGTCCACAGGTAGTGGCGCGGGCGGCGCAGGTAGAGGAAGACGAGCAGCGCGATCGTCGCCGGGAAGTGCACGGAGGCGTAGTAGACGTTCGCGGCGTGCACCAGGGTGTCGCTGCTCAGCAGCACGTCCTGCACCGCGCCCTCGCCGGGCAGGTGCACGGCACGCTCGAAGCTCCACACGTGGTCGGCGTTGTGGAAGGCCTCGGCGGTGTGGCCGTTGGCCAGCTGCCGCCCGAGCTTGTAGACGAGGAAAAGTCCCACGACCAGCAAGAGCTCGCGTATCAGGGGTGGCCGGACGGCGTGCTGCTCCGGCTCCCGCATGTTCCCGTTCATCGATACGCCAGTGTACCGATACGATTGCGTACCGGTACACTGGCGTATCGATAGGCCGGTGTGATCTCATCGACACTGCCGCCGACCCGAGGAGTGAGGGCGATGACGACGCGAGAGAAGGCCACCGAGGCCGCGCCCACCGCCTCGCGCCGCTCGAAGATCAGCCCCGAGCGGGCCCAGGAGTTCTTCGACGTGGTCCTCGATCAGCTGCGGGAGCAGGGGTACGGGGCGGTGACCATGGAGGGCGTCGCCGCGCAGGCCTGTTGCAGCAAGTCCACGCTCTACCGGCAGTGGAAGACGAAGCCGCAGCTGGTGGCCGCGGCGCTGCGGGCCGGACGCTGTGCCAAGTTCTTCACGGCCGACACGGGTACGCTCGCGGGGGACCTCGTGACCGCCGCGCGCAACGCGGCGTCGCAGGCCAAGCCGGACACGGTGCTCGTGCAGGCCCTCGGGCACGCCGCCCTCCAGGACGACGAGCTGAAGGGCGCGCTGCGCGAGGCGCTGATCGAGCCGGAGCTCGCGTCGATCGACGCGATGGTGCGGCGGGCGGTGGCGCGCGGCGAGATCGCCGCGGACCATCCCGCGCTGCCCTACCTGGCCGCGCAGCTCTTCGGAGTCATGCGCAGCCGACCGATCCTGGAAGGGCGCGAGGCCGATCCCGACTATCTCGTCGGCTTCGTCGAACGCGCGCTGATTCCGGGACTCGGCCTGACCCCGGAGGGTCGGGCCACCTGAACGGGAGGCCGCCGGTCGCAGGGATGACCGACCGGTGGTCTGCCCGCGCCGCACCGTGGGGACGGGGGCGGCGCGCACCCCCGGCCGGGCGGGTTCCTCCTTGAGCGGAGGGGGACCCGCCCGGCCGCACCTTTACGGGGCGGGGGCCGGGCTCAGACGTTCTCGCCGGTGTCGCCGTCGCCGGTGACCGTGGCCTTCTTGATGCCCTTGAGGATCTTGTCGATCGCCCCGGCGTCCGGGCCCTTCGCCTTGTCCGCGGCGGTCTTCGGGACGTCGACGCCCGCGCGCAGCACGACGAGCTTGTCGGGGTTGGCGGGCGAGGGGAAGGCGGCCGACTCCACCCAGGCGTCGACGCCCGCCTTCGTCTCGACGCTCCAGCGGACCCGGTAGCCCTTCTGCCCGGCGACCGTGACCGCCTTCGCGAAGACCTGCTTGTGTCCCGTGATCCCTTGGTAGGTCTTGCCGCCGTAGGACGACTTCGCGTTCTTGGCGATGTCCTCCTTCGCGGCCGCCTTCGCCGTCTTCGCGTCGAGCTTGAGGCGCTGCGCCGAGGAGGTGGACGCGCCGCCCTTCACGCAGACGTCGCCCTTCGAGTTGGGGCAGGGGTACGGGCCGACCGTGATGCCGGCGACGCCCGCGCCGTCGGTGCCGGTCCAGTTCTTGATGACCGGGATCGCGACGCCGTTGCTGACATCGGTGGCGAAGCCCTGGTCGAGTGGAGCCCGCGGGCCGGCGCCCTGCCCGTCGGGATCCGGGCTCTCGCCCCCGCCGCCGGGGGCGCCGGGATCCTCGGGGTTCGCCTCCTTCGGGCTCTGCGACCGGGAGTCCGCCTTGTCGTTCCTGTCGTTCTTTCCGTCGCCGCCACCGCCCGTCGTGAGCGCGTAGACACCGGTGCCGATCCCCGCGAGGACCACGACCGCGATCCCGGCGGCGATGGCGATCCGGCCCCGGCCGCGCGACGCCGGCGGCAACGGGCCGGGATGGCCCGGATGGTTCGGGTACGCCGGGTCGGGCGCGGGCGGCTGCGGGGCGAACTGCGCCGGTTGCTGCGCGGGCGGCTGCGGCTGCGGCGCCGGCGGGGTAGTGGTGGCCGGGCGGGTCTGGTCGGTCCAGCGTGCGCCGTCCCACCAGCGTTCGGTGCGCGGGCCGTTGGGTATCTGCCCCGGGTCGGGATACCAGCCTGCGGGTGTCTGCGACGTCATGGACGGAACAGTATGAGGCCCGGCTGAAAAGGGGATGAGAGGGTCCCTCCCCGCGGTCGGGATCGTTACCCGCGGGATCCGCACTGCCCATCTCCGGCCAAATGTCACCGGCTGCCGCGACGCCCCACGAAGCGACGGCCTCCCGGTCTAGGCTCGTGACCAGTACGTCGATCGCCCCAAGTGGTCGGCTGCGACCGGACACCGGGACGACACCCGGTACGACAACGGGAGGCTGTGGGATGACCCAGGGACGACGGCACGCGGACGCCGCGCCCTCTGGCCCTCACCTGTGGGAGAGAGAGTCCGAACTCGACGTCGCGGCACGCGCGCTCGACGAGCTGTGCGCGGGCTCCGCGGTCGCGGGCAGCCTCGTCGTCTTCAAGGGAGAGGCGGGCATCGGCAAGACGGCGCTGCTCTCCCAGGTGCGCGAGATGGCGGCGGGCCGGGCCACCGTGTGGTCGGCCCGGGGCGGCGAGACCGTCACGTCCGTCCCCTTCAACGTCGTGCGCCAACTCCTGCAGCCCGCCCTCGTGGCGCTCTCCGAGGAGGAGGCCCGCGAGTACTTCGGGGACTGGTACGACATCGCGGGCCCCGCCCTCGGCATCGCCGAGCCCACCGGACGGCAGGCCGACCCGCAGGGCGTGCGCGACGGACTCGTCGCCGCCGCGTCCCGACTGGCCCGACTGCACTGGCCGTTGGTGCTGCTCATCGACGACGCGCACTGGGCCGACCTGGAGACCCTGGAGTGGCTCGCCGCGTTCGCCGAGCGCCTCGACGGGCTGCCGGTGTTCGTCGTCGTCGCCCAGCGCGAGGCCGCCGACGGGCGCGCCGCCGCCTGCCTGGACGCGGTGGCCGCCGCCGCCCGCCCCGGCGTCTCCCAGCTGAGCGCACTCACCCCGGACGCCACCGCCGGACTGACCCGCGCCACGGTCGGCGGCCACGCCGACGACCCGTTCTGCCGCGAGGTGTGGGCCGTCACGGGCGGAAACCCGTACGAGACCGTCGAGTTGCTCGCCAAGGTGCAGGACAGCGAGCTCCAGCCCGACGAGCGGGCCGCCGTCGAACTGCGGGCGCTCAACCGGTCCGCCCGCGGCCGCGGCCTCGTCACCCGGCTCGAAGGGCTCGGCACCGACGCGACCCGGTTCGCCTGGGCCGCCGCCATCCTCGGCACCCGCATCGAACCCGGCCTGGCCGCCCTGCTCGCCGGCATGAACCCCGAGCAGGCGGGACGCTGCGCCGAGCACCTGCGCGCCGCCCGCATCCTGACCGACACCGTGACCCCCGGATCCGGCTACGGCGCCACCGACACCCTGGAGTTCGTCCACCCGCTGATCGCGTCCGCCGTGTACGACGCGATCCCCTCGGCCACCCGCACCGCCATGCACGGCCAGGCCGCATGGGCGGTCACCGCCTCCGGGCACGGCCCCGCCGCGGCCTCCCGGCACCTCCTGGAGGTGCACCCGGACGACGACCCGGAACTCGTCGAGCAGTTGCGCGCCGCCTCCCGCGAGCACCTCGCCGTCGGTGCCCCCTCGGCGGCCCGGCGCTGCCTGGAGCGCGCCCTCCAGGAACCGCCGCTGCCCGAGATACGCCCGCACGTGCTGTACGAACTGGGCTGCGCCACGCTCCTCACGTCGCCGTCCACCACCGTCGCCCACCTGCGCTCCGCTCTCGACTCGAAGCCGGGGCTCATCGGCGAGGACCGCGTCGACGCGGTGTGCCGCCTCGCCCAGGCGCTCGTCCACACCAACCGCCTGGACGACGCGCTCGCCGCCATCGACACCGAGACCGCCCAGTTGGACGAGGGCCACCACCGGCTCCGGCTGCGGGCCACCCGCCTCTTCTGGGAGTGCATCTACGCGGGCGAGCACGATCCGCAGGACCGCTCCCGCAGCCTCGCCGAACTCGCGGGCCGGGTCACCGGACGCGACAACCCCGAGCGCGTCCTGCTGATCCTGCGCGCCTTCGACATGATGAACCGCGGCGAGAACGCCGAGGAGGTCGCGGAGTACTGCGACCGCTCCCTGGTCAACGGCCGCCTCGCGCCCGGCCTCGGCTGGACCGACACCGCGTGGGGCTTCGAGATCCTCATCGCGCTCGGCCTGTCGTACCTCTTCGCCGACCGGCTCGACCGCGCCGAGAGCCTGTTCACGGAGAGCATGCGCGCCTACGAGACCGCCGGGTGGAGCGGCGGCCACCTCTCGCTCGCGCACGCCTTCGTCGGCTACGTCCACCGCAGGCGCGGGCGGCTCAACGATGCTGAAGCGTTCCTGCGCGAGGCGCTGCGCCTGGCCGACCGGGTGGGCCACGGACTGCCCATGCACTGGGACGCGGCGGCCATGCTCATCGACACGCTGCTCGTCCGCGGCAAGCCCGACGAGGCGCTGCGGATCGCCGACCGCTACGGCTTCGCCGCGCCCTACCCGTCGATGATCCTGCTGCCCGACGCGTACTCGGTGCGCGGCCGGCTGCTGCTCGCCGTCGGCCGCACCGAAGAAGGCATCAACGAACTGGAGACCGGCGGCAAGGTGGCCCTGGCCCGCGGCGGGCACAACACCGTCGTCGCGTCGTGGGCCGGCGACCTGGCCCTCGCCCTCGCCGACACCGACCCGGGGCGCGCGGCCGAACTCGTCGCCCAGTCCCGCGTCCAGGCCGAGCGGTTCGGCACGGACACCGCGATCGGCGAGGCGCTGCGGTGCGCCGCCGCACTGGCCACGGGGCGCGAGCAGCTCACCCTCTACGCGAAGGCGGTCACGTACCTCGAAGCGTCCCCCTGCGCGTACGAACACGCTCGGGCACGGGTCGAGTACGGGATCGCCGCGCGCTCGCTGACCGAGCTCAACCGCGGGCTGCAACTGGCCCGTTCATGCGGTGCGGACGGGCTGACGGCGCGGGCCCGGGAGGTACTGGAGACGGGGCGAGGACTGCGCTAGGGCTTGTCGTTTGGATCAGGCCGGGCTCGCGGGGCCTGGCACGCACGCTCGCGGCGTTGTCGTCGGTCGACGACGCTCCGCGTCGCCTCCCTCCTCCGCCTTGCGATCGCACGCACCAGGCCCCGCTCCCTGATCCGGCCTGATCCAAACGACAAGCCCTAGAGCCCCAACGGCCCCAGGATCCGGTCGAGTTCGGTGTCGAGGCGGTCCTGGACCTCGCGGTCGTACGTCTCCGCGTGCGCGAGCGTCGGCTGCTCCCCGTCGAAGAACCCCGCAGTGGCCTCACCGCCCAACTCGCCGACGGCCAGGGCCAGTACGCCGGTCGCGCCGTCCTCGACGGTGTTCAGCGGGCCGACCCCGGCCTCACGGACCATCGCCGTGTCCATGTACGTCGCCGGGTGGATGACGTTGACGTGCACGCCCGTGCCGGACAGCTCGCGTGCGAGGGCGAAGGTGTGGGCGGCGAGGGCGAACTTGGCGCGACAGTACGCCTCGACACCGTTGTAGTCGCTCGCGAACTCCAGGTCGTCGAAGTCGACCGGGGACTGGCCGAGGGAGCCGCAATTCACCACGCGGGACGGCGCGTTGGCGCGCAGCGTGGGCAGCAGGGCGCGGGTGAGGGCGACCGGGGCGAGCAGGTCGACGGCGAACCGCAGCTCGTGCCCGTCCGCGCTCAGCTCGCGGCCCGTGCCCGGCGTGCCGGTGCCGACGCCTGCGTTGTTGACGAGGACGTCGAGCTCCGGGTGGGCGGCGGCGACCCGGGCGCCGAGGTCGCGGACCTGCTCCAGCGAGGAGAGGTCCGCGACGAAGCCCTCGGCGCGCCCGCCGGTGGCCCGCAGCTCCTCGACGAGCGCGTCGTTGCGTTTCTCGTCCCGGCCGTGGGCGAGCACGACGTGCCCGCCGCGCACCAGCTCGAAGGCGAGGTACCGGCCGAGGCCGGAGGTGGCACCGGTGATCAGGATTGTTGCCATGCGTCCAGGCTAGGGCCTGTCGTTTGGATCAGGCCCCGCGAGCCCGGCCGGAACGCAACGCCACGCCCGAGGGGGCGGGCGGGGCCGCCGCACCCACCCCC
>NZ_JBITCS010000012.1:215663-217150 GCF_044453445.1 Streptomyces sp. NPDC051684
GCGGGGGGGGCCCGGGGTGCGCGGGTTGGTTGCCTTGCGGCCGGGGTGGGGCGTGTGTTTTGTACCCGCCCCCGCGCGCCCGGCCTGATCCAAACGACAGGCCCTAGGGGCCGGACTGCGCATCGGACGCGACCCCCCTGGCCATGTTGGTCGTAGGCCTGTCGGTGTCAGGCCAGGCCCTCATCGGCGAGCACCCGCTGGGCCACGCCGAACGCCGAGTTGGCGGCGGGCACACCCACGTACACGGCGCACTGCTGCACCACCGCGCCGATCTCGTCCGGGGTGAGGCCGTTGCGCAGGGCGGCGCGGACATGCATGCCGAACTCGTCGAGGTGCCCGTGGGCGACGAGCGCGGTCAGCGTGATCATGCTGCGCTCGCGGCGGGAGAGCGTCGGGTCGGTCCAGATCTCGCCCCACGCGTAGCGCGAGATGAAGTCCTGGAACCGGGCCGTGAACGGTGTCTGCTTCGCCTGCGCCCGGTCGACGTGCGCGTCCCCGAGCACTCCGCGGCGCACCTCCATGCCGCGCTTCGCGGTGTGTCCGAGGTGGGTGCGCAGCGCCCCGATGACCGCCTCGGGGCGTTCGGCGGGGGCGAGGTGCGAGGCGCCGGCCAGCTCGACGAGCTCGGCGTCCGGCACGGCGTCGGCGATCTCGCGCAGGTGGGCGGGCGGGGTCGCGGGGTCCTCGCGGCCGGCGATCAGGAGGGTGGGCACGGTGATGTCGGCGAGCCGGTCCCTCAGGTCGAACGCGGCGAGGGCGTCGCAGCAGGCGGCGTAGCCCGCGGGGTCGGCGTCCCGGTTGTCCTGTACGAGGCGTTCCACGCGGAAGCCGGGGGTGAACCAGCGGGAGGGTGCGGTTTCGGCGACACCTCCCGTGCCCTCCTTGCGGACCTGAGCGGCGCGGTCCTCCCAGTTCTTGGCGCCGCCGAAGTGGGCGGAGGAGCAGATGACGGTGAGGCTGGTGAGGCGCTCCGGGTGGTGCACGGCGAGGTGCAGGCCGACGGCGCCGCCGAGGGAGACGCCGGCGTAGGCGAACCGGTCGATGCCGAGGTCGTCGGCGAGTGCGAGGACGAGGTCGGCGAGGTCTCCGACGGTGGCGCCGGGCTTGATCAGATCGGCGTCGGACCCGCCGTGGCCGGGGAGGTCCCACCGTACGACGCGGTGGGCGGTGGACAGTTCGGGCGCGACGCCGTCCCACAGGGCGGTACTCGTCCCGAGGGAGGGCCCGAGTACCAGCGGGGGAGCGGAGGGCGAGCCCTCGGCGTAGTGGTGGAGACGGGGTGCGGTCATGGGTGGGCTCCCGGTGGGTCGGGGTCGAGGGGGCGACTTGGGCCGGCGTGTGTCGGTCGTCGTCGGGTGTCGGTCGTACGTGGCTGGGCGCGCGGTTCCCCGCGCCCTAGGTCGTGTCCGCAAAGTGGTTGGCGCGTTGGTGTTTTCGTGGTGCGTCGTCATGAGCTGACTGATCAGGCCTGGGTGGTCGTTGAGCCG
>NZ_JBITCS010000013.1:0-10898 GCF_044453445.1 Streptomyces sp. NPDC051684
CGACGCTCCGCGTCGCCTCCCTCCTCCGCCTTGCGATCGCACGCACCAGGCCCCGCTCCCTGATCCGGCCTGATCCAAACGACAAGCCCTAGCACCCTCGGAGCGGGCGCAGGGGCGAGTTCTTGCCATGTGGGCGCATGTTGCCTCGAAACTGCCCACGATGATCGAATGTCTGTCGAATGCAGCAGATCAGGTAGTTGTCCAGGCGTTCTGGGGTGGGTAGGGCATGTTCGGCCTCCGACGGAGAAACCGTACTAACCGGTCAGTAGGTTCGAGTTCCCTCGGGGGGAGGGCGATGCCGCAGGGCGCGGGGGTGCTCGGCGGACGGATCATCGACGCCGTGAGCGAACCGGTGCGCGGCGCCGAGTTCTCGGTGAGCGACGCGATGGGGCGCAAGGTGGTGAGCGGGGGCGTCGACCCGTTCGGTTCGTTCGTGGCGACCGTGCCCGTGGGGGAGTACCGGCTCGCCGTCTCGGCCGAGGGGTACGCGCCGTTCCGCGGCGGGATCACCGTGGCCGAGGGCGAGCAGGCGGCGCTCGGGGACGTGACTCTCCAGGTCTCCGCGCCGCCGCCGCTGCCGACGCCGGGGGACTGGGAGGTCGAGCCGACGCACTCATCGGTCGGGTTCACGGCGCGGCACATCGGGATGGCGCGGGTCTACGGCCGGTTCAACACGTTCGCGGGGGTGCTGCGGGTGGCCGAGCGGGCCGAGGACTCCGCGATGCATGTCGTCATCGACGCCTCCTCCATCGACACGAATGTGAAGATGCGCGACGACCACCTCAGGTCCGCGGACTTCCTCGACGTCGAGCGCTTCCCGACGCTGGAGTTCTACAGCGACCGTTTCACGCACAAGGGCGGCAGCCGCTGGGCGATCACCGGGGCGCTCTCGCTGCACGGCGTGACCCGGACGGTCACGCTGGACGCCGAGTACCTGGGCGTGGGCACCGGCATGGAGGGCGAGACCCGGGCCGCCTGCCGCGCGAGCACGGAACTGCACCGCGACGACTTCACCGTGAGCTGGCAGACCATGCTGGCGAAGGGCATCGCCGTCGTCGGCTCCAGTGTCCGCATCGACCTCGACATCCAGGTCGTGCCCAAGGGCTGACCCCGTGCGGCGGCGCAGCCGGCGTGCCGGAAAATGGTGGCGTGAGCAATGTGAGACACGTACTGGTGCTGCCCGACCGCGACGCCGCGGAGGAGGCCGCCGAGGCGCTCCGGGAGCGCTTCGGGGTGACCGAGGAGCCCCAGCTCGTACGGGACGCGCTGGCCGGTGAGGACGACGCCGAGGACGCGCAGTGGCTGGTGGTCGTCGAGGACGCCGCCGGGCGGCTGGCCGCCGAGGAGCTGGACGGGTTCGCCGGCGAGTGGGACGGGTGGCGCGAGGAGCCGTAGGGCTCGCACCGGTGCCCGCCCCTCGCGGCCCCGGCTTCCGGCCCCCACCCCCGCCGCCGTCCCTTGGGCCCGGCGTTGTCAGTGGCGCGTGGGATGCTTGGGCGCGATGGCCAGGAAGAGTGCAAACGACGAACCGCTCGCTCCCCTCACCGTCGCGGTGGGGCAGGAGGAGCTGCTGCTCGACCGCGCGGTGCAGCAGATCGTGGCGGCCGCGCGCGCCGCGGACGCGGACACCGATGTACGGGACCTCACCCCCGATCAGTTGCAGCCGGGGACGCTGGCCGAGCTGACCAGTCCCTCGCTGTTCGCCGAGCGCAAGGTCGTCGTCGTACGCAATGCGCAGGACCTGTCGGCGGACACGGTCAAGGACGTCAAGGCGTACATCGGCTCCCCGGCCGAAGAGATCACGTTGGTGCTGCTGCACGCCGGTGGCGCCAAGGGGAAGGGGCTGCTCGACGCGGCCCGTAAGACCGGGGCCCGCGAGGTCGCCTGCCCCAAGATGACGAAGCCGGCGGATCGGCTGGCGTTCGTGCGTGCCGAGTTCCGGGCGCTCGGGCGCTCTGCCACCGGTGAGGCCTCGCAGGCGCTCGTCGATGCCATCGGGAGCGATCTGCGGGAGCTGGCGTCCGCGGTGTCGCAGCTCGCCGCCGACGTCGAGGGGACCATCGACGAGGCCGTCGTCGGGCGGTACTACACGGGGCGGGCCGAGGCGTCCAGCTTCACCGTGGCCGACCGGGCCGTGGAGGGGCGGGTGGCCGAGGCGCTGGAGGCGCTGCGGTGGTCGTTGTCGACCGGAGTGGCGCCGGTGTTGATCACCAGTGCGTTGGCCCAGGGGGTGCGGGCGATCGGGAAGCTGTCGTCCGCGCGTGGGGGGCGGCCGGCGGATCTTGCGCGGGAGTTGGGGATGCCGCCGTGGAAGATCGATCGGGTGCGGCAGCAGATGCGGGGGTGGACGCCGGATGGGGTTGCGGTGGCGTTGCGGGCCGTTGCCGAGGCGGATGCCGGGGTCAAGGGGGCCGGGGACGATCCCGAGTATGCGTTGGAGAAGGCGGTTGTGACCGTGGCGCGGGCTGCCCGTGCGCGCGGGCGCTAGAGGTCGTCCCCGCCGCCCCTACCCGTCCCATCCCTGGGGGCTGCGACCCCAGACCCCCCTGGCGGCCTTCGGCCGTGTCCTCAAACGCCGGACGGGCTGGAAAAACAGAGCCAGAACGCGCCGAAGCCCCGCCCTGGGGAAGGGCGGGGCTTCGGGTCACGCTTGGTGTGAGCCCGCACCCGCGTGGCGAACGCAGATCGCGTGCGGGCTCTGGGTGTCGGCCGGGGGCGGATGAGAGGGCCCGCCCGGGTCCTGCCGACGGTCGATCAGGTCAGGTCAGGTTCAGGCCTGGATGGACGCGACCTTCGAAGCAAGCGCCGACTTCTTGTTGGCGGCCTGGTTCTTGTGGATGACGCCCTTGGAGACGGCCTTGTCGAGCTGACGCGCGGCAACGCGCTGGGCCTCGACGGCCTTCTGGACGTCACCGGAGGCAGCGGCCTCGCGGGCCTTGCGGATCGAGGTCTTGAGGGAGGACTTCACGGCCTTGTTGCGCAGCCGAGCCTTCTCGTTGGTCTTGATCCGCTTGATCTGGGACTTGATGTTCGCCACGAAATGAGCCTTTGCAGGTTCAGGCACGGATCCGGTGAGGGACCCGTACCGGTGATTGTCACTGAGTGCGTGCCTCGCGCTGAGAGGGCATGAGACACAGCTGCCCACGGTATCAGCCGTCGTCCAAGCGGCCCAAACCGAGCGCAGCCCCCCGCTCATGGGACCATGGAGGCTACGTATTGATCCCAACCGAGGCCGACCTGAGGCAGAAGGCCTCAAGAGACAGGACCCTGCGTGCCCGCGATCCCTAAAAATGTGCCCGAGCCGAGCCGTACCGACCCGGCTCAGATTCGCAATTTCTGCATCATCGCGCACATCGACCACGGCAAGTCCACGCTCGCCGACCGGATGCTCCAGCTGACCGGTGTCGTCGACCAGCGGCAGATGCGTGCTCAGTACCTCGACCGGATGGACATCGAGCGAGAGCGCGGCATCACGATCAAGTCCCAGGCGGTGCGCCTGCCCTGGGCCCCCACGGAGGGGCCCGACCAGGGCAGTACCCACATCCTGAACATGATCGACACGCCGGGCCACGTGGACTTCACGTACGAGGTCTCGCGCTCGCTCGCCGCGTGCGAGGGGACCATCCTGCTCGTCGACGCCGCCCAGGGCATCGAGGCGCAGACCCTCGCCAACCTGTACCTGGCGATGGAGAACGACCTCCAGATCATCCCGGTCCTCAACAAGATCGACCTGCCGGCCGCCCAGCCCGAGAAGTTCAGCGAGGAGCTGGCCAACCTCATCGGCTGCGACCCCGAGGACGTCCTGAAGGTCTCCGCCAAGACCGGCATGGGCGTCGAGGCGCTGCTCGACAGGGTGGTCCGGGACATCCCCGCCCCGGTCGGCGTCAAGGACGCCCCGGCGCGCGCGATGATCTTCGACTCGGTCTACGACTCGTACCGTGGCGTCGTCACGTACGTCCGTGTCGTCGACGGTCAGCTCAACAAGCGTGAGCGGATCCGGATGATGTCGACCGGCGCGACGCACGAGCTGCTCGAGATCGGGACGAACTCGCCGGAGATGACGTCGGCCGACGGGCTCGGGGTCGGCGAGGTGGGCTACCTGATCACCGGTGTGAAGGACGTCCGGCAGTCCAAGGTCGGTGACACCATCACCAGCCTGAACAAGGGCGCCGAGGACCCGCTGGGCGGCTACAAGGACCCGAAGCCGATGGTCTTCTCGGGCCTGTATCCGCTGGACGGCTCGGACTACCCCGAGCTGCGCGACGCGCTCGACAAGCTCCAGCTCAACGACGCCGCGCTGACGTACGAGCCGGAGACCTCGGCCGCGCTCGGCTTCGGTTTCCGCGTCGGCTTCCTGGGCCTGCTCCACCTCGACGTGATCCGCGAGCGCCTGGAGCGCGAGTTCGGCCTCGACCTCATCGCCACCGCCCCCAACGTGGTCTACCGCGTGAACATGGAGGACGGCGAGGAGCACACGGTCACCAACCCGAGCGAGTTCCCCGAGGGGAAGATCGCGGAGGTCCACGAGCCGGTCGTGCGGGCCACGCTCCTGGCGCCGTCCGAGTTCATCGGCTCGATCATGGAGCTGTGCCAGGGTCGCCGCGGCGTGCTGCTCGGCATGGACTACCTCTCCGAGGACCGCGTCGAGATCCGCTACACGCTGCCGCTCGCCGAGATCGTCTTCGACTTCTTCGACCAGCTGAAGTCAAAGACCCGCGGCTACGCCTCGCTCGACTACGAGCCCACCGGTGAGCAGTCCGCCCAGCTCGTCAAGGTCGACATCCTGCTGCACGGCGACAAGGTCGACGCCTTCTCCGCCATCACGCACAAGGACCAGGCGTACTCGTACGGTGTCCGGCTCGTCGCCAAGCTGCGCGAGCTGATCCCGCGGCAGGCCTTCGAGGTGCCGGTGCAGGCGGCGATCGGCTCCCGGGTCATCGCCCGCGAGACCATCCGCGCCATCCGCAAGGACGTCCTCGCCAAGTGCTACGGCGGTGACATCTCCCGTAAGCGCAAGCTGCTCGAGAAGCAGAAGGAGGGCAAGAAGCGGATGAAGATGGTCGGCTCCGTCGAGGTGCCGCAGGAAGCCTTCATCGCGGTGCTCTCCAGTGACGACGGCGGCGGCTCCAAGAGCAAGAAGTGAGCCACTGAGCACACAGGGTCCGGCAGGCGTTCGCGCCGCCGGGCCCTGCTTTTGTGTAAGCCCTGTGAGGGGTGAGGACGTAGCGCGCAGTCGGGTGAAGTCGGAGGCCGGAGCCCCTTACGCGGCGGGCGGGTGACCCTTACCCTGATCACTGCCCAATGGTTACTCACCAGTTAAACAAGCCGCTGAAACAAGCCGCACTGCCGCGGGCCCGGAGGACGTCGTGAGCGACACACAGACCTTGATCGAGAACCGTCCGCCCTCCGTGGCGAACCTCTTCCTGGAGCGCGTGACGGCGACACCGGACGCCGAGGCCTACCGCTATCCGGTGCCCTCTGCCACCGGCACGGGCCCCGACGACTGGAAGTCGCTGAGCTGGGCGCAGGCCGCGCAGCGCGTGTACGCCATCGCCGCGGGCCTGGTCGAGCTCGGCATCGGCCCGCAGGAGCGCGTGGCGCTCGCCTCCTCGACCCGCGTCGAGTGGATACTCGCCGACCTCGGCATCATGTGCGCGGGCGCGGCGACCACGACCGTGTACCCGCAGACCAACGAGGACGAGTCGGCGTTCATCCTGTCCGACTCCGAGTCCAAGGTGCTGGTCGCGGAGGACGCCGCGCAGCTCGCCAAGGCGCGGGCCCGCCGCTCCGAGCTGCCCGAGCTGCGGCACGTCGTGGTGGTCGACGCGACCGGCGTCGAGCCGGACGCCGCCGACCCCGACGGCTGGGTGCTCACCCTGGAGGACCTGGAGGCGCGCGGCGCCGCGTACCTGGAGAAGAACCCGGACGTCGTCACCGAGCGGGTCGCGGCGATCGAGAAGGACCAGCTCGCCACGCTCATCTACACCTCCGGCACCACCGGCCGCCCCAAGGGCGTCCGGCTCCCGCACGACAACTGGTCGTACATGGCGAAGGCCATCGCGGCGACCGGCCTCGTCAGCGGCGAGGACGTGCAGTACCTGTGGCTGCCGCTCGCGCACGTCTTCGGCAAGGTGCTCACCTCCGGCCAGATCGAGGTCGGGCACGTCACCGCCGTCGACGGCCGCGTGGACAAGATCATCGAGAATCTGCCGGTCGTGCAGCCGACGTACATGGCCGCCGTGCCGCGCATCTTCGAGAAGGTCTACAACGGCGTCGCCGCCAAGGCGCGGGCCGGCGGCAGCGCCAAGTACAAGATCTTCCAGTGGGCGGCCGGCGTCGCGCGCGAGTACGCGAAGGTCAGCCAGGACAACTTCCGCCGCACGGGCGTCGCCTCGGTGCCGTTCAAGCTCGCCTCGAAGCACAAGGCCGCCGACCGCCTGGTCTACGGCAAGCTGCGGGAGGCCTTCGGCGGCCGGCTGCGCGCGTGCGTGTCGGGTTCGGCCGCGCTCGCCCCGGAGATCGGCTACTTCTTCGCCGGTGCGGGCGTGCACATCCTGGAGGGCTACGGGCTCACCGAGTCCAGCGCCGCCTCGTTCGTGAACCCCGGTGAGGCCTACCGCACCGGCACCGTCGGCAAGCCGCTGCCCGGCACCGAGGTGCGGATCGCGGACGACGGCGAGATCCTGCTGCGCGGCCCCGGCATCATGGAGGGCTACCACGGCCTTCCCGACAAGACGGCCGAGGTCCTGGAGTCCGACGGCTGGTTCCACACCGGCGACATCGGCGAGCTGTCCAACGACGGCTACCTGCGGATCACCGACCGCAAGAAGGACCTCATCAAGACCTCCGGCGGCAAGTACATCGCGCCCGCCGAGGTCGAGGGCCAGTTCAAGGCCGTGTGCCCGTACGTCTCCAACATCCTGGTGCACGGCGCCGACCGGAACTTCTGCACGGCGCTCATTTCGCTCGACGAGCCGTCGATCCTGGAATGGGCCAAGGAGAACGACCTCAGCGGCGCCTCGTACGCGGAGGTAGTGGCGGCGCCCGCGACGGTGCGGCTCATCGAGGGCTACGTGAAGGAGCTGAACGAGGGCCTCCAGCGCTGGCAGACCATCAAGAAGTTCAAGCTGCTGCCGCGCGACCTCGACATCGAGCACGGCGAGCTGACGCCCAGCCTGAAGCTGAAGCGCCCGGTCGTCGAGCGGGAGTACAAGGACCTGCTTGAAGAGATGTACTCCGGCAGCCGCGAGGGCTGACGGTTCGAGGAGACGCCGCGGCCGTGCCGCGCTACCCCCGGCGCAGCCGCCGCAGCGTCTCCTTCATCTCCCCGATGTCGTGGCGAAGCTCCCGTACGTCGGGGTCCGCGGCCTCGGCCAGGCGGCGCTCCATCGTCGTCATGCGGGCCGCGAGCTCGTCCAACTGCCGGTGTTCGCGCGTCAGGAGGCGCTGCAACTGGCGGTTCTTGCGGTGCAGGTCGAGGAAGACGGTGACCTTCGCGCGCAGCACCCACGGGTCGAACGGCTTGGTCAGATAGTCCGCCGCGCCGGTTGCGTAGCCGCGGAAGGCGTAGCCGGTGTCGGCCTCCGTGCCGGTCAGGAAGATGATCGGGACGTCCTTCGTCTGGTCGAGGCGCTTGATGTTCGTCGCCGTCTCGAAGCCGTCCATGCCGGGCATCCGGATGTCCAGAAGGACGACGGCGAACTGCCTGCGCAGCAGTGCCTTCATCGCCTCCTCGCCCGAACGGGCCCTGACCAGCGGCTCGTTGAGCGGCCCCAGGACGGCTTCGAGGGCTGTCAGGTTGTCCTCCATGTCGTCGACGATGAGGATGCTGGCCCGATCCGCCGAAGTGGACTCTGCAGTGGTCATGATGACGGTGCCTCACTCAGTGGTCGCCGGAGTACCGGAAGCCTCGGCGGCGGACGGGTCCGTCTCCTCGGGGGCCAGTAGCTCGCACACGACGTTCAGCAACTGGTCGACGTCAACCGGTTTCGGTACGTAGTCGTTCGCGCCCTTGGCGATCGATTTCTCACGGTCGCCGGGCATGGCCTTGGCGGTGAGCGCCACGATGGGCAGCCCGGCCCACCTCGGCGTACCGCGAATGACGGAGATCGTCTCGTAGCCGTCCATCTCGGGCATCATGATGTCCATCAGGACGAGTTCGACATCGGGGTGGCTCTCCAGCGTCTCGATGCCCTCGCGGCCGTTCTCCGCGTACAGGACCGGCATGCCGACGCGGCCCAGTACATGGGTGAGCGCGAAGACGTTGCGGATGTCGTCGTCGACGATCAGGACACGGCGGCCCGGCAGGACCTGACCCGGTCGGCCCGTCTTCCACTGCTCCAGCTTCGTCGTCGCCGGCCAGTTGTCCTCCTGGTCCGGCGGCTGCGGGGCCGCGTACGTGTCCGTGGGGGCGCCCTGTGCGGGCACGTGGGTCGCCTCCGGCAGCGCGGGCGGCTCCTGTCCCGGAGGCAGCTCGTGGCCGGGGCAGCGCACGGGGACGTACAGCGTGAAGGTGGAGCCCTCGCCGGGCTCGCTCTCCGCGATGATGTGGCCGCCGAGCAGCGCGGCGATCTCCCGGCTGATCGACAGGCCGAGGCCGGTGCCGCCGTACTTGCGGTTCGTCGTGCCGTCGGCCTGCTGGAACGCCTCGAAGACGACAGCCAGTTTGTCGCGCTGGATGCCGATCCCGGTATCGGTCACGGCGAAGGCGAGCAGATCGTCGCCGTCGCCCAGCTGGGCCCCGTCGGGGGCCTTGACCCGGCGGACCCGCAGTTCGACCCGGCCCTGCGCAGTGAACTTGATCGCGTTCGACAGCAGGTTGCGCAGGATCTGCTGGAGCCGCTGCTCGTCGGAGAACATCTCGCGCGGCACGTCCTCGCCGACCGACACCTCGAAGGCGAGGCCGCGGTCGAGGGTGAGGGGCCGGAAGGTCGCGTGGACGTAGTCGAGGACCTTGATGAGGGGGAGCTTCTTGGGGCGTACGTCCATCCGGCCGGCCTCGATCTTCGACAGGTCGAGGATGTCGGTGATGAGCTGGAGCAGGTCGGATCCCGAGCGGTGGATCGTCGTCGCGAACTGGACCTCCTGGTCGTTGAGATGGCCGTCGGGGTTGTCGGAGAGCAGTCGGGCGAGGATCAGCAGGGAGTTGAGCGGCGTGCGCAGCTCGTGCGACATGTTCGCCAGGAACTCGGACTTGTACTGCGAGGATGTGGCCAACAGGGCGGCCTTCTCCTCCAGTTGGGCGTTCGAACGCTGCAACTCCGCCTGCTGGCGCTGGAGTTCGTCCGAGCGCTCCTGGAGCTGGATGGCGAGCCGCTGGGACTCGCCGAGCAGGGACTCCGTACGGGAGTTGGCGATGATGGTGTTGATGGCGACGCCGATGGTGTTCACGAACTGGTCGAAGAACGCCAGGTGGACGTCGGAGAAGCGGGAGAAGGAAGCGAGCTCGATCACGCCGAGGAGCGTGTCCTCGAAGAGGATCGGGATGATCACGACGGACGCGGGCGCCGCCTCGCCGAGCCCGCTGTTGATGTTGATGTAGTCCGGCGGCACCTCCTCCACCAGGATCCGCTTCTTCTCCAGGGCCGCCTGCCGCACGAGGCCGTGGACCGGCATCCCGCCCGTGTCGATGACCGAGGCGGAGCCCGAGCCGTACCCCGCGATGTACGCGAGCCCCTTCGTCGGCACGGCCGTCGGCTGCCGCGTGCCGTCCTCGTCCTCCTCCGCGAGGAAGAAGGCGCCGTACTGGGCGTTCACCAGCGGCGTCAGCTCGCGCAGGATCAGGTCGGCGACCTCCATCAGGTCGCGGTGGCCCTGCATCAGGGCGGCGAGGCGGGCCAGGTTCGACTCCAGCCAGTCCTTCGCGCGGGTCGTCTCGCGGAGGTTGGCCACCATCAGGTTGATGTTGTCCTTGAGCTCGGCGACCTCGCCCTGCGCGTCCACCGTGATCGAGCGCGACATGTCGCCCGAGGTCACCGCGGAGGCGACCTCGGCGATCGCGCGGACCTGCGTGGTGAGATTCAGCGCCAGCTCGTTCACGTTCGTCGTCAGGCGCTTCCACGTGCCGTACACGCCCTCGACCCGGGCCTGGCCGCCCAGCTGGCCCTGGGAGCCCACCTCGCGGGCCACGCGGGTCACCTCGGAGGAGAACGAGGAGAGCGTGTCGACCATCGTGTTGATGGTCGTCTTCAGTTCGAGGATCTCGCCGCGCGCGTCGACGTCGATCTTCTTGGAGAGGTCGCCCTGGGCCACGGCCGTTGCGACCTGCGCGATGTTCCGCACTTGAGAAGTCAGGTTGTCCGCCATGTAGTTGACGTTGTCGGTCAGGTCCTTCCAGACGCCCGACACGCCGTGCACGGTTGCACGCCCGCCGAGCCGGCCGTCGGTGCCGACCTCGCGGGCCACCCGGGTCACCTCGTCGGCGAAGCCGCGCAGCTGCTCCACCATCGTGTTGACGGTGTCCTTCAGCTCCAGGATCTCGCCGCGCGCGTCGACCGAGATCATCTTGGAGAGGTCGCCCTGGGCCACGGCGGTGGTGACCTGGGCGATGTTGCGGACCTGGGAGGTCAGGTTCGACGCCATGAAGTTGACGTTGTCCGTGAGGTCCTTCCAGACGCCGGACACGCCCCGGACCTGCGCCTGGCCGCCGAGGTTGCCCTCGGTGCCGACCTCGCGGGCGACGCGGGTGACCTCGTCGGCGAAGGCGGAGAGCTGGTCGACCATCGTGTTGATCGTCGACTTGAGTTCGAGGATCTCGCCCTTCGCCTCGACCGTGATCTTCTTGCCGAGGTCGCCCTGGGCCACCGCCGTCGACACGAGCGCGATGTTGCGCACCTGCGAGGTCAGGTTGTCGGCCATGAAGTTGACGTTGTCGGTGAGGTCCTTCCAGACGCCGGAGA